>NZ_FBYC01000004.1:2407500-2625000 GCF_001517585.1 Roseibaca calidilacus
GGCTGGCGAAAGAGCTGTGGTCAGCAGGGTGCCAATCTTGCGTCAGGATCACGGCCTCTGCCTCTGCCATACGGGCATTCACGCCGGGTACGATCTGGCCGCCCTCGGCCACGGCCAGCGCGCCGCCGGGGCAGAAATCGTTTTGCAGGTCAATCACGATCAGGGCATGGGACATGGCGGCTCTCCTTTTGTGATAGGGCTAAGGGGCAGGCGCGGGCGCGTCAATGGCGGCTGTCTTGCGCACGGGCGCGGCGCGCAGTAAAGCGCGGGCATGTATACCGTTGCCGCACTCTATCACTTCACCCGGTTCGAAAACCCTGCCGCGCTGAAAGCGCCGTTGGCCGCTTTATGCTGCACCAACGGTGTGAAAGGCTCGCTACTGCTGGCGGGCGAAGGGATCAACGGCACCATCGCAGGTCGCCGCGAGGGGATCGACGCGGTGCTGGCGCATATCCGCGCGCTGCCGGGATGTGCTGCGCTGGAGTGGAAAGAAAGCCACGCCCCCGACATGCCCTTTGGCCGCATGAAAGTGCGCCTGAAGCGCGAGATCGTGACCATGGGCCAGCCCGATGTGGACCCGCGCGCGGGCACTGGCCACTATGTGGATCCTGCCGATTGGAACGACCTTATCAGCGCGCCCGATGTGGCGGTGATCGACACGCGCAATGATTACGAGGTTGCCATCGGCACGTTTGAAGGCGCGATTGATCCGGGCACAAAGGCATTTGGCGAGTTCCCGCAATGGTGGGAAGACAACCGTCACCGCTTTCACAACAAGCGGATTGCCATGTTCTGCACCGGCGGCATTCGGTGCGAAAAGTCGACCAATTACCTGCTGGGGCAAGGGGTGCAAGAGGTTTACCACCTGAAAGGCGGCATCCTGAAATATCTGGAAGAGGTGCCGGCAGAGCAAAGCCTGTGGCATGGCGCGTGTTTCGTGTTCGACCAGCGCGTGTCGGTGGAACATGGGTTAAAGCCCGGCCCGCATGTCATGTGCCATGCCTGCCGCCGCCCGCTTTGGCCCGAAGACACCAAGCGCCCGGAATATGAGGACGGCGTGCAATGCCACCATTGCGTGGACGAATTCACGCCCGAACGCCGCGAGGGGTTTCGCGAGCGCCAGCGCCAGATTGCCTTGGCGGTCCAGCGGGGCACCCTGCATATGGGTGGTTAAGGTTCCGAATCGTTATGTTATCGATAACATTGGTAAGATTATTTATTCACTCTGTGCGTGGCGTATGGTCTAACACATCGCGCGGGCACTGACTGCCCAACAAAACAAACTCGGGAGGAGTAAGAATGGATCGTCGTTCCTTTTTGAAAACGTCGGCGCTGGGCGGGTCTGCCGCTGCTGCGTCCACACTGGCTGCGCCTGCTGTGGCGCAGGGCCGCATCACATGGCGCATGGTCACCACTTGGGGCAAGAACTTTCCCGGCCTTGGGACTGGTGCCCAACGGTTGGCAGACCGAATCACAGCTGCATCTGACGGGCGTTTGACAGTAGAATTGTTTGCTGCTGGTGAAATCGTCCCAGCCTTGCAGTCCCTTGATGCTGTCATAGACGGGTCGGCCGAAATGAGCCACGGTGCCTCCTACTATTGGCAAAACAAATCGGTTGGCTTGTCCTTCTACACGGGTGTCCCTTTTGGAATGACTTCGCGTGAATTGTCCGCGTGGGTGCGCTTTGGCGGCGGTCAAGAGATTTGGGACGAAATTTATGATCAGTTTGGACTTGTTGGGTTGTTGTCGGGAGATACCGGCACTCAAGCGGGTGGATGGTTTGCGAATGAACTGACTGGTCTTGCCGATATACAAGGCCTGCGCTTCCGCACGCCAGGCCTTGGTGGTCAAGTTTGGCAGAAGATGGGCGCTTCGGTCACAAATGTTGCACCGGGCGAGATTTTCCCAGCCTTGCAGTCCGGCACCCTTGATGCAGCAGAGTTTGTCGGTCCTTACAATGATCGCGCTTTTGGGTTCCATCAGGTGCGAAAGCACTATTACACGTCGTCTTTCGTCGAGCCGGGATTGGCGACTGAGGTCGCAATCGACAAGGCCAAGTTCTTAGATCTCCCGAGCGATTTGCAGCAGATAATCCGAGACGCGGCGCAAGCCGAATATGACAATATGCCGTCGGAATTCTACTACAACGATCCGATTGCGCTTGATGATATTGTCAAGAACCATGGCGTCATCGTTCACAAAGAATTCCCCGAAGAGATCATCGTCGCTGGTGCCAAAGCTGCGCGCGAACTTCTTGAAGAGATCATTGGTGGGGCTGATGCACTCACACGCAAAACTGCGGACAGCTATATCAAAGCGTTCAACCTTCTTCGCACGCGCACGCAAAATACCGATCAGACTTTCGCCCTCGCACGGGAGAAATATTTCGACATTTCGGACCTTGGCTAAGGCCATCCGCTACAATAATCCCGAAGGCCCCGGACATGATCCGGGGCCTTTTGGGCAATCAAGCACCCGATCACGAGGGCCAAGATGACCGCACTCGCCACCTTGATGAAAGCGATTAACGCGCTGAACCGACTTGTCGGCAACATTTTCATGTGGTTGTCGGTGGGGATTGTGCTGGTCTGTTTCTGGGTCGTCGTGGAACGCTACTTGTTCGCCAATACGCGGCTGTGGATGCAGGATTTGTATCCATGGATGAACGGGGTGATGTTCACCTCCGTTGCGGGCTACGCGCTGTATCGGAATGACCATGTGCGCGTGGATATCTTCTTTCGCCCGGCCAGCACGCTGCGCAAGGCATGGATGGACCTGCTGGGTGTGTGCATCTTCCTGATGCCCTTCGCCGCCGTGGTCTGGATCTATTCGCTGACCTTCGTGAACCGGTCCATCGGGTTGCTCGAAGCTTCGCCCAACCCCGGTGGTATGCCCGGCCTGTTCGTGCTGAAAAGCTTCATTCTGGTTTTCGCGGCGCTGATCGCCCTGCAAGGCGTGGCCATGGCGATCCGGTCCATCCTGATTATCGCGGGCCGCGAAGACCTTGTGCCGCCCGACTACCGCTACCAATACGAGTTGGAGAAAGCCTGACATGGATCCGGTATTGATTGGCGAGATCCTCGCCGGGACAATGTTCCTTGGCGTGATCGGCTTTCTGCTGCTGGGCTTTCCGGTAGCATTTACGCTGGCGGGCACGTCCATTCTGTTCGCCTTTGCGGGGCTGTATTTCGGGGTGTTCGACATGTCGAACCTGCGTTCGCTGGCCGGGCGCTACACCGGCTACATGCTGAACGAGGTGTTGGTCGCCGTGCCCTTGTTCATCTTCATGGGGGTGATGCTGGAACGCAGCAATATCGCGGAACAGTTGCTATCCACCATGGGGCGGCTGTTCGGCGACATGCGCGGCGGGCTTGGAATTTCGGTCATCCTTGTGGGCGCGCTGTTGGCGGCCAGCACCGGCGTTGTGGGCGCAACCGTGGTCACGATGGGGCTGATTTCGCTGCCGGCCATGTTGCGGGCCGGGTATGACCCGAAACTCGCGTGCGGGTCCATCTGCGCCAGCGGCACGCTGGGCCAGATCATCCCGCCCTCGACTGTGCTGATCTTCATGGGCGACATGATCGCGGGCATGCACAGCCAGGTGCAGATGAGCCTTGGAAATTTCGCGCCCACCACCGTTTCGGTGGGCGACCTGTTCGCAGGCGCGTTCATTCCGGGGCTGGTGATGGTCGCGCTCTATATCGCCTATATCCTGTTCAAGGCCGTGTTCGACCCCGAAAGCTGCCCGGCCACCCCCATCCCGCCAGAGGAAAAGGCAGGCTTGGGGCGCGAGATCGTGACCGCGCTGATCCCGCCCTTGCTGCTGATTTTTGCGGTTCTGGGGTCCATCCTTGGCGGCATCGCCACCCCGACCGAAGCTGCGTCAGTCGGTGCCGTGGGCGCAACGCTGCTGGCCGGCCTGCGCGGACGTCTGAAGGCGCAAATCTTTGTCGATGTGGCGCGGCGCACGGCGGTCATCACCTCTATGATCTTCATCATCCTGTTCGGCGCGTCGGTCTTTGCCATCGTGTTCCGCCAGATGGGCGGCGACGATCTGGTGCATGAATTCCTGTCGGCCATGCCGGGCGGCGCATTGGGCGCGATGATTACCGTCATGGTTCTGATGTTCGTGCTGGGCTTCATCCTTGATACGTTCGAGATCATCTTCATCGTGCTGCCCATCACCGCGCCGACCCTGCTGATGCTGGGGGTCGATCCGGTCTGGCTGGGCGTGATGATCGGGGTCAACCTGCAAACCAGCTTCCTGACTCCCCCTTTCGGCTTTGCGCTGTTCTACCTGCGCGGGGTTGCGCCCAATTCGGTGACGACCGGCATGATCTACAAAGGTGCGGTGCCCTTCGTTCTGTTGCAGATCACGGCCATCGTGCTGCTGTTCATATTCCCGCAGCTTGTGCTGTGGCTGCCCGGGGTGCTGTTCTAAGGTTTTGACTTTGGCTTTGGGCGCGCCATTTGCCGCCCAAAGCCAAAGAGGACAGCATGACCTTACCCGCCCCGACGCGTGCTGCGGCACTTGCGCATCTTGCCGATTTCACGCCACATATGGGCACGCGCTACGCCAAGCGCCGCAACACCGATTACGGGCCGGGGCGGCATGGCGCGGTGTCATGTCTGTCGCCGCATATCCGCCGCCGCTTGGTGGCAGAGGATGAAGTGATCGCCGCCGCTCTGGCCGCGCATGGCCCGGAAGGGGCCGAGAAGTTCATTCAGGAAGTGGTCTGGCGCAGCTATTTCAAAGGCTGGCTAGAGCAGCGCCCCACCACTTGGGACAGCTACCGCGACGGGCTGGAGCGCGATTTCGAAACACTGGCGATTGACCGCAAATTGCGCGCACAAGTACAGGCCGCGACCGAAGCGCGCAGCGGCTTGGCCTGTTTCGATGCCTGGGCCAGCGAACTGCTGGAAACCGGCTATCTGCACAATCACGCCCGGATGTGGTTTGCATCTATCTGGATATTCACCTTCGGCCTGCCATGGCGTGTGGGCGCGGATTTCTTTCTGCGCAACCTGCTGGATGGCGACCCGGCATCGAACACCCTTGGCTGGCGCTGGGTCGCAGGGCTGCACACGCGCGGCAAGACCTATGCCGCGCAGGCGTGGAACATCGCTCAGTTCACTGACGGGCGCTTTGCCCCGCGCGAGGCCGATCTGGCCCCCGACGCCCCCGCGCTTGTACATGAGGAGCCGGACGGTTTGCCTTCCCGTCTGGGCCTGCGCGCCCCGGTCGTGCCGGACCTTTCCAAACCCACCGCCCTGCTGCTGACCGAAGAGGACTGCACCCCAACCCTGCCCGAAGGGTTGAACATTGTCACCACCGCCACGCTTGCGGCCAGCCATCTGCGTTCACCCGAACCGGTTGGCGACCATGTCGCCGCGTTCGAACGCGCCGCACTGCACGACACGGTGCAACGGCTGGGCCATAACGCGGTCAACATGCGTGCGGGCCTGCCCGGAGATCTGGCGAAATGGGCCGCGCAGGCCGGTGCGCGCCAGATCGTCACGCCCTTCGTGCCACGCGGGCCGCTGCGCGACTGGTTGAACAGCGCCACACCCGCGTTGGAAGCACATGGCATTACGCTGGCCGAGATGCAGCGCGACTGGGACCGCCATGTCTGGCCCCATGCCACCGCCGGGTTCTTCAAGGTGAAAACGAAAATCCCCAGCATACTGGGCACTGCGGGCTTGCTTTGAGGGGATCATGGTGAGCCGGCAGGGGTTCGAACCCTGGACCTACTGATTAAAAGTCAGTTGCTCTACCGGCTGAGCTACCGGCTCACTCTGAAGCCGCTACTTAGAAAAGCCGCGTCACAGGGTCAAGGACAAAAGCCACATGCGCGCAATGTTTTCTGGATGCACCGTGGCGCGGGGCTGGTCAGGCCGTAAACCCGTCGCTATATGGCGCGCATGACCAGCACGGCCCAAACATTTATCAAGATGCACGGCGCGGGAAATGATTTCGTCGTGATCGACTCGCGCCATCATGCGGGCGGGGTGATGACATCTGCGCTGGCGCGCGCCATTGGCGACCGGCATCGCGGCGTGGGCTTTGACCAATTGGCGGAGCTGCGCGCGGCGGATGATGCCGATCTGACACTTGATTTTTGGAATGCCGATGGCTCTCGTGCCGGGGCATGTGGCAATGCAACGCGCTGCGTGGCGGCGATGGTCATGGGGCAGACCGGCGCGCAAAAACTGACCATCCGCACCGCGCGCGGGCTACTGCTGGCCGAAAACCGCGACGGGCAAATCTGGGTCAATATGGGTGCGCCGGTGCTGGACTGGCACAGCATTCCGCTAGCGCATGCGTGCGATACACTGCATCTGCCCCTGCCCGGCGACCCGGCAGGGGTGGGCATGGGCAACCCGCATTGCGTGTTCTTCGTGGCAGATGCAGACACAGCCCCTGTGGCAGAGCATGGCGCCCAAGTCGAACATGACCCGCTTTTCCCGGAAGCAACCAATGTCGAATTCGCGTCGGTGGTTGCCCCCGACCACCTGCGCCTGCGGGTGTGGGAGCGCGGCACCGGCATAACGCTCGCCTGTGGGTCCGGGGCCTGTGCCACCGCAATCGCCGCCCATTTGCGCGGCCTGACCGGGCGGCAAGTGACCATCACCGCCGATGGCGGCGCGCTGATGGTCGATTGGCGCGAGGATGGCGTCTGGCTGACCGGGCCCGTCGCCACGGTTTTCACCGCGACGCTGGCCGCAGGATTCGGCGCATGAGCGCGCCGCGCTTTACCACGCTAGGCTGCCGCCTGAACGCCTATGAGACGGAAGCCATGAAACGGCTGGCCGAAGATGCAGGCGTGCGCGATGCGCTGGTTGTCAACACATGCGCTGTCACGTCAGAAGCCGTGCGCAAGGCGCGTCAGGAAATCCGCCGCCTGCGCCGCGACAACCCGGATGCGCCCATTATCGTGACAGGCTGTGCGGCACAGACCGAACCAGAAACCTTCGCCGCCATGCCCGAAGTGACCCGCGTGATCGGCAATGCAGAAAAAATGCAGGCCGCGACATGGGCCAGCCTGACCCCGGATCTGATTGGACAGACAGAGCGCGTCATGGTCGATGACATCATGTCGGTGCGTGAAACCGCCAGCCACCTGATCGACGGGTTCGGCACGCGCGCCCGCGCCTATGTGCAGGTGCAAAACGGCTGCGATCATCGGTGCACCTTTTGCATCATCCCTTATGGGCGCGGCAATTCGCGGTCCGTGCCTGCCGGTGTCGTGGTCGAACAGATCAAGCGGCTGGTGGCCGAGGGCTATCTGGAAGTGGTCCTGACCGGCGTGGACCTGACAAGCTGGGGCGCGGACCTGCCAGCCCAACCGCGCTTGGGCGATCTGGTGCGCCGCATTCTGCGGCTGGTGCCTGACCTTGCGCGCCTGCGGATATCATCCATCGATTCCATCGAAGCCGATCCCGCCCTGATGGACGCCATCGCCACGGAACCGCGCCTGATGCCGCATCTGCACCTGTCCTTGCAGGCGGGCGACGACATGATCCTGAAACGCATGAAGCGCCGCCACCTGCGCGACGACGCGATTGCCTTCTGCCAAGAAGCGCGCCGCCTGCGCCCCGATATGGCCTTTGGCGCCGATATCATCGCGGGCTTTCCGACCGAAACGGAAGCCATGTTCGAAAACTCGGTCAAGCTGGTTGAAGACTGCGGGCTGACATGGCTGCATGTCTTCCCCTTCAGCCCGCGCAAGGGCACGCCTGCTGCGCGGATGCCGCAAGTTAATGGTGCCGCCATCCGCGACCGTGCCGCACGGTTACGCGCCGTGGGTGACGCTGCGGTTGCGCGCCATCTGGGCGCACAGGTCGGGACCACGCACCCGGTGCTTATGGAAAATCCGCGCATGGGGCGCACGCCGCAATTTGCCGAAGTGGTATTCGGTGCCGATCAACCCGTGGGCCAGATTGTGCAGGCGCGGATTGCCGGGCATGACAGCGCGCAATTGACCGCGGGCGCATAACCCCGTCAGGGTTCGGTCATCCCCTTCAACCGATACAGCACATCCAACGCCTCTCGCGGCGACAGCGTGTCGGGGTTTACTTCTGCCAAGGCATCCAGCACGGGCGAGGGTTTCGCGGCCGCAGGTGCCGGGGCCTGCACGGCGGAAAACAGCGGCAGATCATCGATCAGCGCCTTGGGCGAATTGCTGCGCGCACCATCTTCCAGCGCCGCCAGAACCTCGCGCGCGCGCGCGATCACCGGCGCGGGCAGACCTGCCAATTTGGCCACTTGCACGCCATAGCTGCGGTCGGCGGCACCGCGCCGCACCTCGTGCAGGAATACGACATCACCGTCCCATTCCTTGACCGCAACGGTTGCATTCTGCACACCTGCCAGCCGGTCTGACAGGGCCGTCATTTCATGGTAATGGGTGGCGAACAGCGCGCGGGTGCGGTTCACATCGTGCAAATGCTCCAGCGTCGCCCAAGCGATTGACAAGCCATCATAGGTGGCCGTGCCGCGCCCGATTTCATCAAGGATCACCAAGGCGCGCTCATCCGCCTGATTGAGGATTGCCGCCGTTTCGACCATTTCGACCATAAAGGTCGAGCGCCCGCGCGCCAGATCGTCGCTGGCGCCCACCCGGCTGAACACTTGGCTGACCATCCCGATATGCGCGGCGCGCGCGGGCACCCAAGCACCCATCTGCGCCAGAATGGCGACTAGCGCGTTTTGCCGCAGAAAGGTCGATTTACCCGCCATGTTCGGCCCGGTCAGCAGCCAGATGGTCGCACCGTCGCCCGCCGACAGGTCACAATCATTGGCAATGAACGGCGCGCCTTCGCGCTTCAGCGCAGCTTCCACCACCGGGTGACGCCCGCCTTCGATTGCGAAGGCACGGCTGTCATCCAGTTTCGGCGCACACCAATCGCCCGCACGCGCCAGATCGGCCAAGGCGGCGGCCAAGTCGATTTCGGCCAAGGCCCGCGCGGCCTGCGACAGTTTGGCGGCGGCATCCAGCACCTGCGCGCGAAAGCCGTCGAACAGGCGCTTTTCAATTTCCAACGCCTGCCCGCCCGCGTTCAGAATGCGGGTTTCCATTTCGGACAGCTCGACCGTGGTGAAGCGCACCTGGTTTGCGGTGGTCTGGCGGTGGATGAAACGGTCCGACAAGGGCGGGGCCAGCATCCGTTCGGCATGGGTGCTGGTCACCTCAACGAAATAGCCCAAGACGTTGTTATGCTTGATCTTGAGCGACCCGATGCCAGTGTCTGCCGCATAATCGGCCTGCATGGCGGCAATCACGCTGCGCCCTTCGTCGCGCAGGCGGCGTGCCTCGTCCAGATCCACGTCATGGCCGGGGGCGATGAAACCACCATCGCGGGCCAAAAGCGGCGGTTCCGCGACCAAGGCGGCATCGAGCGCATCGTGCACGTCATCATGTCCCAGAAGTGCCGCGCGCGCTTGACCCAACAGGTCGGGCAGGCCCGCCACATCCAACATCGCGGCCAAGGCACCTGCCTGCGCCAAGGCTTGCCGCACCGCGCCCAGATCGCGCGGGCCGCCCCGGTCTAGCGATAGCCGTGACAAAGCACGGTCCAGATCGGGTACCGCTTTCAACGCAGCGCGCAGATCGGTGCATAACCGCGACTGGCCGTGCAGGAAGCTGACGCAAGCCTGCCGCGCCAGCGCAACATCTACCCGGCGCGCGGGCGCGGAAAGCCGCCGCTCCAGCAGGCGCGCGCCAGCGGCGGTGACAGTCCGATCGATCACCGCCAGAAGCGAGCCATCACGCCCCCCCGACAGCGCCTGCGTCAGTTCCAGATTGCGGCGCGTGGCGGCGTCAATCTGCACCGCGGCATCGGCACTTTCCACCGTGGGGGGCTGCAAAAGGGGCAGCTTGCCGCGCTGCGTCAGGTCCAGATAATCGACCAGCGCGCCCAGCGCCGCACGCTCGGGCCGCCCGAATTGCCCGAACCCGTCCAGCGTCTGAACGCCGTAAAGATCGCACAACCGCCGCTCGGCGGACCCACTGTCGAAACTGGCGGGTGCCAGCGCGGTCAGCGCCGCGCCCATATCTTCGATCACCGGGCGCAGCGCCTCTGCCATCGGGTCGGCCAGCAACACTTCGCGCGGGGCCAACCGCGCCAGTTCCGGCCCAAGCCGTGCGCGGATGCAGGGCATGACCCGCACTTGGCCCGTGGAAATATCGGCCCAAGCCAGCGCGCCCGCGTCGCGGATTTCGGCATAGGCAGCCAAGAAGTTATGCCGCCGCGCATCAAGCAAGCTGTCTTCGGTCAGGGTGCCGGGGGTGACAAGGCGCACGACCTCGCGACGCACAACCGCTTTGTAGCCGCGTTTCTTGGCCTGTTCGGGGCTTTCCATCTGCTCGGCAATCGCCACGCGAAAGCCCTTGCGGATCAGCGTGAGCAGGTACCCTTCGGCGGCATGATGCGGCACGCCGCACATGGCGATATCATCGCCCTGATGCTTGCCGCGTTTTGTAAGCGCAATATCCAGCGCCGCCGCTGCCGCGACCGCGTCATCGAAGAACAATTCGTAGAAATCGCCCATGCGGTAGAACAACAGCGCATCGGGATGCTGCGCCTTGACCTCCAGATACTGGGCCATCATGGGGGTGACGGTCTCGCTCACGCAGGCGCTCCGGGTAAAGACGGTGGCGTGGACAGTAGCGAAACCGACAGGGGGATTGAAGGGGGCTTTGCCCCCGCCCGGCCCATTCGGGCCGGACTCCCCCAGGATATTTTTGCAAGGATGAATGGGCGCAGGTTAGGCCGCGATCATCTCTGCCTGACGGACGATTACCTCGGCTTGTTTGATGGACGCGATATCGACCAAGCGGCCCTTGTAGACGGTCGCACCTTCGCCGCGTGCCTTGGCCTGTTCCATCGCATCAAGGATTTCGCGCGCCTCTGCCACGGCGGCCTCTGACGGGGTGAATACCTCGTTGGCAAGCGCCACTTGCTTGGGGTGGATCGCCCATTTGCCGACCATGCCCAATGTGGCCGAACGGCGGGCCTGCGCGCGAAAGCCGTCATCATCGCTGAAATCGCCGAAGGGGCCATCGACTGGCAGCACGCCATTGGCGCGGCACGCGGCAACGATTGCCGATTGCGCCCAATGCCACGGGTCGGACCAATATTGCGCGCCTTCGCGCAGCATGTAGTAGTTTTCCTGCGTGCCGCCGATGCCGGTCGTGGCCATGCCCATAGAGGCGGCAAAATCTGCAGCGCCAAGGCTCATCGCGGTCAGGCGGGGGCTGGCGGCGGCAATTTCAGCCACGTTGGTGATGCCGGCGGCGGATTCGATGATAACCTCGAACCCGATAGGTTTCTGGCGACCTTTCGCGGCCTCAATGGCGGTGACAAGCGCGTCCACGGCATAGATGTCGGCGGCGCAGCCCACCTTGGGGATCATGATCTGGTCCAGCCGCTCCGCGCCTTGTTCCAGCAGATCAACCACGTCGCGATACCAGAAGGGGCTGTCCAGACCGTTGATCCGCACCGAAAGCGTCTTTTTGCCCCAATCCACGTCATGCGTGGCGGCAATGACATTCGCGCGCGCGCTGTCCTTGTCAGAGGGGGCGACCGAATCCTCTAGGTCCAGATTGATGACATCGGCGGCGCTGGAGGCCATTTTCTCGAACAGGGCCACGCGCGAGCCGGGGCCAAACAACTGGCAACGATTGGGGCGGGCAACGGGTGCGGGTTGCAGACGGAAGCTCATGATGTGACCTTTCAGGACAGGAAATGTCGAAACGATGCGAAATTTTGGTATATTGTTGCATACCGCCATGCAAGGATTTTTCTGCGGCTGCACGAATTGCGCCGCGTTGCGGCATAACGATTGGTGGAATATTGCGCAAAACGCGAAATTTTCGTGAATTCCTGTTTATAGTAAAGCAAAACCTTCGAAATTCACGACAGTTTCCCCCTTGGATGAAGTAAAGTTCGACACACACGAACCTGCGACCTGATGGAGCCATCGATGATCCAGACCCCCTATCTGCTGTTCTTGGGCGATGCACCGGACCCGTTGGCCGCAAAAGTGGCCCAAGGGATCAAGGATTGGCGGCCCGATTTTGCCTTGGGTCAGTTCCGGATGGAGGGTTGCCGTGCCGATATGAAGCTGCCCGACATGACGCTGGCAGAGGCAAAGGCCGCAGGCGCGAAAACACTGGTCATCGGGGTCGCGAACCGGGGCGGAGTAATCTCTGCGGCGTGGAAAAAGGTGCTGATCGCGGCGTTGGAGGAAGGGTTCGATCTGGCATCCGGCCTGCACAACCTGCTGCGCGACGAGCCGGACCTGAAAGCCGTAGCAGAGGCCACGGGTCGCACCCTGCACGATGTCCGCGTGCCATCCGTGCAATACCCGATCGCCAATGGCGAGAAGCGCCGCGGCAAGCGGTGCTTGGCGGTGGGCACGGATTGTTCGGTGGGCAAGATGTATACCGCGCTGTGCATGGAACGCGAGATGGTCGCGCGCGGCATGAAGGCCAGTTTCCGCGCCACCGGGCAGACCGGCATCCTTATTACCGGCGATGGCGTTCCGCTGGATGCCGTGATCGCGGATTTCATGGCCGGGTCTGTCGAATGGCTGACGCCGGATAACGACCCCGATCATTGGGATCTGATCGAAGGGCAGGGATCGTTGTTTCATGTCAGCTATTCTGGCGTGACGATGGCGCTGATCCATGGTGGCCAGCCCGATGCGCTGATCCTGAGCCACGAACCCACGCGCACCCATATGCGCGGTTTGCCGGGCTATGGCCTGCCCTCGCTGGAAGTGCTGCGCGACACGGCGCTGGCACTGGCGCGGGTGGCAAACCCCAAGTGCCAAGTTGTGGGGATTTCGGTCAATACGGCCGCATTGGATGATGAGGCCGCATTGGCCTGCTGCGCCGAGATCGAAGCGCGGATGGGCCTGGCAACGGTGGACCCGTTCCGCCATGGGGCCGGACGGTTGGTCGATGCTTTGGGAGCGGTTTAAGGGGCTTTGCCCCTCTGGGGCCTGCGGCCCCATTCACCCCAGGATATTTGGGCAAGGATGAAAGGGGACAGGGTGTTTCGGGTTTTCCAGGATCGCTTTGCCTTGGCGGAAGTTTTCACCATCGCGCGGGGATCGCGGACCCATGCGGATGTGTTGCGTGCAGAACTGGTGCGGCACGATATAGCCGGGCAAGGCGAATGCGTGCCCTATGCGCGCTATGGCGAAACGATGGCATCTGTGCATAAGCAGATTGCAGGGCTGGCGGACGCGGTGGATCGGGCAGAGCTGCAAGCCGCCCTGCCCGCAGGTGCCGCACGCAACGCCGTGGATTGCGCATTGTGGGACTGGGAGGCAAAGCGCACCGGGCGCCCTGTCTGGGAATTGGCCGAGCTACCCGCGCCAGAGCCGGTTGTGACCGCGTTCACCTTGTCCCTGGATAGCCCTGACAAAATGGAAGCCGCCGCGCGCAAACATGCGGCGCGCCCCCTGTTGAAGATCAAGCTGGGCACGCCAGAGGATATGCCGCGGCTGGAAGCGGTGCGCCGCGGCGCGCCTGCAACGCGGATCATCATTGATGCCAATGAAGGCTGGGATGCCGATATCTATGCCGATCTGGCCCCGCATTTGTTGCGGCTGGGGGTGGAGATGGTCGAGCAGCCCCTGCCCGCCGGCCAAGATGACATGCTGGCCGAAATTGCCCGCCCGCTGCCGGTATGCGCGGATGAAAGCTGCCATGACCGCGAAAGCCTGCCGCGCCTGCGCGGCAAGTATGACATGGTGAACATCAAGCTGGACAAAACCGGCGGTTTGACCGAAGCGCTGGCGCTGCGCGAGGCGGCCCGCGCCGAAGGCTACCGCGTGATGGTGGGCTGCATGGTCGGCAGTTCGCTGGCCATGGCCCCAGCGGTGCTGGTCGCGCAAGGTGCCGAAATCGTGGACCTGGACGGCCCGCTTCTGCTGGCCGAAGACCGCGATCCGCCCCTGCACTACGACAGCGCAGGCGTGCATCCTGCCTTGCGCACGCTCTGGGGTTGACTACTCTTTCCCACGGCTTGCGCATAGGCTAAGGACAGCCCAGCCGCCACAAGGAGAGCCAGATGCCGCGTTATCGTTCCCGCACCACCACCCATGGCCGCAACATGGCAGGCGCGCGCGGATTATGGCGCGCAACGGGCATGACCGACAATGATTGGGACAAGCCGATCATTGCCATCGTCAACAGCTTCACGCAGTTCGTGCCGGGCCATGTGCACCTGAAGGATCTGGGCCAACTGGTTGCGCGCGAAGTGGAAAAAGCCGGCGGCGTGGCCAAGGAATTCAACACCATCGCGGTGGATGATGGCATTGCCATGGGCCATGACGGGATGCTGTATTCCCTGCCCTCGCGCGAGGTTATCGCGGATGCGACCGAATACATGGTCAACGCCCATTGCGCCGATGCGATGGTCTGCATTTCCAACTGCGACAAGATCACACCGGGTATGTTGATGGCCGCGATGCGGCTGAACATTCCGGCCGTCTTTGTTTCTGGTGGCCCGATGGAAGCGGGCAAGATAGAGATCGACGGGCTGGAAAAGGCGCTGGACCTTGTAGACGCGATGGTCGTCGCCGCCGATGACAAATACACCGACGCCCAAGTGCAGGCGATTGAAGAAGCCGCCTGCCCGACCTGTGGGTCATGTTCGGGCATGTTCACCGCCAATTCCATGAACTGCCTGACCGAAGCCTTGGGACTGTCGCTGGCGGGCAATGGCTCTACCCTTGCGACCCATGCGGACCGTGAAAAGCTGTTCAAGCGCGCAGGCCATCTGATCGTGGAAAACGCCAAGCGCTATTACGAGCAGGATGATGCCAGCGTGCTGCCGCGCAACATTGCCAGCTTCAAGGCGTTCGAGAATGCCATGTCGCTGGATATTGCCATGGGCGGGTCCACCAACACGGTTCTGCACCTGTTGGCCGCCGCGCATGAGGGCGGGATCGCTTTCAGCATGGCCGATATAGACCGACTGTCGCGCCGCGTGCCCTGCCTGTGCAAGGTAGCACCGGCCAAGGACGATGTGCATATGGAAGATGTGCACCGCGCCGGGGGCATCATGTCGATCCTTGGGCAGTTGGACAATGCAGGGCTGCTGCACCGCGATTTGCCAACCGTGCATAGCCCGACCATGGGCATGGCGCTGGACATGTGGGACGTGTCGCGCACGCAAGACCCGGACGTGCACCAGTTTTACCGCGCTGCCCCCGGCGGGGTGCGCACCACGCAGGCGTTTTCGCAGGCAAACCGCTACAAGACGCTGGATACAGACCGCGAGAAGGGTGTCATCCGCAGCAAGGAACACGCCTTCAGCCAAGATGGCGGTCTGGCGGTTCTGTTCGGCAATCTGGCGGAACAAGGCTGCATCGTGAAAACCGCAGGCGTGGATGACAGCATCCTGAAATTCAGCGGCCCCGCGCGGGTGTTCGAGTCTCAGGACGACGCGGTTAGCGGCATTCTGACTGGCAAGGTCGTGGCGGGCGAGGTGGTCATCATCCGCTATGAAGGGCCGCGCGGCGGGCCGGGAATGCAGGAAATGCTGTATCCGACCAGCTATCTGAAATCCAAGGGTTTGGGCGCGGCTTGTGCGCTTGTGACCGACGGGCGCTTCTCGGGCGGCACGTCGGGGCTGTCGATCGGCCATGTCTCGCCAGAGGCAGAGGAAGGTGGTTTGATCGGGCTGGTCGAGGATGGCGACCTGATCGAGATCGACATCCCCGAGCGCCGGATTGAGCTGAAGGTCGATGATGCGACCTTGGCCGAGCGCCGCGCCGCGCAGGATGAAAAAGGCTGGAAACCGGCCAAGCCGCGCCCGCGCAAGGTGTCGACCGCGCTGCGGGCCTACGCGGCGCTGACCACATCGGCGGCCATGGGGGCCGTGCGCAAATTGCCTGAAGGATGGTGAACCGAATGACCCGCATCGTTTATGTGAATGGCGACTACCTGCCCGAAGGCGAGGCCAAGGTGTCGATTTTCGACCGTGGCTTCCTGATGGCCGATGGCGTCTATGAAGTGACGACCGTCCTCGACGGCAAGCTGATCGACTTTGACGGGCATTTCACCCGGCTGGAACGGTCGCTGAATGAGTTGGACATCGCCAACCCGATGGACCGCGACCAATGGCTGGAAGTGCACCGCCAACTGGTCGCACAGAACGCGGTCGATCAGGGCATGGTCTATCTGCAAGTGACGCGCGGCGCACCGGGCGACCGGGATTTCATTTTCCCCGACCCCGACACAACTGCGCCCACGGTCGTGCTGTTCACCCAGTCGAACCCCGCGCTGGTCGATAGCCCGAAAGCGCGCAGGGGCATGAAGGTCGTGACCATAGACGATATTCGCTGGGGACGGCGCGACATCAAGACGGTGCAACTGCTTTACCCCAGCATGGGCAAGATGATGGCCATCAAACAAGGCGCGGATGATGCCTGGATGGTGCAGGACGGCGCGATCACAGAGGGCACGTCAAACAACGCCTATATCATCAAAGATGGCAAGATCGTCACGCGGGCGCTGTCGAACGACATTCTGCACGGCATCACCCGCGCCGCCGTGCTGCGCTTTGCGCGTGAAGCGCAGATGCAGGTCGAAGAGCGCAACTTCACCGTGGACGAAGCAAAAGCAGCGGATGAAGCCTTCGTCACCTCTGCCAGCGCTTTCGTGATGCCAGTGGTGTCGATTGATGGCGCCGAACTGGGCGGCGGCGTGCCCGGTCCTTTGGCCACCCGCCTGCGCGAGATTTACATCGAAGAAAGCCGCAAAGCCGCGATCTGACGGGCAACCCATGACATGCCGCATGGCTTTGCCTGCGGCATGTGCCCGGCCTACCAGACAACGCTGCGGTCGCCCGCGGCAATGATCGGATTGTCGGCCATGGTCACGCCGGGCACACGCACCACGATCCGGCCATTATCGGTAATCACCAGACCGTCCTCGCCATCTTCAACAACAATCTCGTGCGGCCCATCGGTGTCATCGGCCGTATCAACCCAGTTATATTCCAAGAAGTCCTCTTCCGGGTTGAAGTCGGTAATAATCGTCGGGCCTGCTCCTTCGGTGCCAAAGCCGTAGACCACAAACTGATCTTCGCCTGCGCCACCTGTCACGGTGTCGCCCAAGCCAGCCAGCAGGTTGTCCCTGCCCTCTCCACCAAAGATAGAGGTTGCGCCAACACGGCCCCGCGCTTCGGGACCGTCTTCGAACAAGGCGAACCCGGCACCGGCCAAGCGGTCGCCAATATCGGCGCTGTCACCGCCGATCAGCGTGTCCTCGCCATTCCCGGCAACTGCTGTCACCCAACCCGGGCCGTTAGAGCCATCAAACACGTCATCCCCATCGCCCAGCACGACCTGATCGATTTCTTCAAAGGTGACGGCGGGCCAACTGCCATCGGCCGGTTCTACCGTGATGATGCCCGTTTCGGCCACAGTGACGCGCATGTCCGCCGAAAGCTGCGACATGTCCAGCACGCTGAAGCGGTCACCGCCGCCAAAATTGCCGCCGCCTTCGAATTCGTCGGTCAGCAACAGCCGCACATTGTCATTACCCGCATCCTGATAAATCAGCCCCGGGGCCAAAGTTGTTTCGCCCTCCGAAGCGCCGATCACGGCCACGTCAATCTGGTTCAGCAGATCCTCTGGCGCAAGATCGGCAAACCCTTCAAGATGCGCCATGGGAACGCCATTTGCCAAAATCACCACGGCGCTGCCATCGTCGCTACGTTCTGCGGTCAGGCTTACACGGCCGTCAAAGTCGATGGGATCGCGCGCACCGTCTGGTGCCCCAAGTTCGGTGCGGAAAATCTGATCGAATGAGTCCTGAAAGCTGCGCTCTAGGTCAATGACAAGCCGATCTTCGTCGGGGTTGAAGTCGCGGATCAATGGCGGGCCCAGCGGATCCCCATACACGCTTTGCATATTGTCATTCTCGTCCAGCCCACCGGGTGAGATGACAAAACTATCCGTGCCATTGCCGCCGACCATGATAGAGCCGCCCGAACTAACCAGCACGTCATTGCCCGCACCGCCACGCATGACCTGCTCAGAGCCGGAATTGGATACATTCTCACCAAGAATGAGATCGTCGCCGTCGCCACCATACCCGTGGTCATTGTCCAGAACGAGCAACAGATCGTTTCCGGTCCCGCCATTCAGGCGCACGCCGAATTCCAGAAAGCCGACAAGCGTGTCGTTGCCACCAAAGCCGTTATAAACGCTCACATCGTCGCGCGAGTTGATCAGGTCGTTGCCGGGCCCGCCCTGACCGGTCATGCCGGGGTCGTTGTCCGGATTGTTGGGAGTGTCGGGATTGTCGTTTGGCCGAGGATCATCATCCGTGTCGGCAGCATCATTCCCTGAACCGCCGATGAAGGCGAGCGCACCAAAAGCGAACAACAAGGCAAGAAGACCCGTTCCAAACATCTTTAACCCCAAAAACTAAAACTAGCAAAATCTTAACCGTAGAGGCATGATTGGCAAGCCAGTTTCAGGCCCAGCCACCGGCTTTCCCCGTGATTGGTTCGGCAAGCACGACAATCGCAGAATTGGTTAATGATTGTTTATAATTTCCAGATGAATATCGGAAAATTTCCAGCCCGATCACCGTATGGAAAGGCATCCGGCCACAATGTCGCCATTATGCAATGAAGCGATTCGAACTGGGTTTTCAAATTGCGCGCAGATCTCGTCCGGGGTGATCCGGTAAGGGGCGTTCGTGAAACGGTCACGGTCACGCGGCGCGGTGCCGCATGGCAACTCTGCCTGCGCTTGCTGACTGCGCTCGCACCTTATATGGGCAGCCAGTGAATATAGGTCGCTGGCGCGCTGATCGTCGCGGTAGTCGCGGCGCGCCTGTTCCGGGCCGCCGACCTGCCACAGTCCAAGCGCAATCACCACAAGCGTGAAAGGCACCAGCAATTTGCGCAAAACCGGCTGCATCATGGCTCTGCCAGAAAATCGCGGAACCATGCGATGACCAGCAATGCCATGACCACCACCAGCGCGACTTTTGCCATGAATTGCGCGGTCACAACACCGGTCAATCCGGCATAGACCACCGCGACCGCAGCCCCCAACAGGGCCAGCGTGGACAAGAACAGGGTCAGCGCACCGAATTTCTGGCGCAGCGGTGTGCGGCGTTGGCCCGGATCGCGGACAAGCCCGCGCGCGGCGCGGCGGTCCAACCACAAGAACACCGGCAAGGCAACGATCAGCACCGCGATGGACCAGCGCATAGACCCTGCATTTCCAAAACTATGACCGCCCCGCAACGGGTCGGGCAACCACGCCTCGATCAGGTCGAAACCCAGTTGGACTAGGTTATAGGTGATTGTCAGCAAGGCCACGAACATCAGGCCATACAAGACCGCCTCTTGCCCGCTGGCTTGGGGCTGGGGGCGTGGCACGGGCACGCCAAGCCCCTGATCCGACCACCCATTCAGCGCGGCGGTCACTTCCGCAGATGACCAGCCTTCTGCCAAAAGCGCCTTGCGCAAAGCATTTGGGCCATGCCCGGCGCGCAAGCCGTCCTGCACAAAGGCCGCCAGCTGTTCCGAGGGCTTCACCCGTCAGCCCTTGGCGCCGACATTCTCGGCAAAGGCCTTGTCAAAAGCGGCCTTTTGCGCGGCGTCGGCTTCGGTCTGATGCTTGGCCTTCCAGTCGTCATAGGGCATGCCGTAAATCGCTTCTCGTGCGGCGTCCTTTGTCATGTCCAGCCCGCGTTCCTGCGCGGCTTCCATATACCAGCGTGACAGGCAGTTGCGGCAAAAGCCGGTCAGGTTCATCATGTCAATGTTCTGCACATCGCTGCGCTTGTCCAGATGGGCCAGCAGCGCGCGAAAGGCGGCAGCCTCCAGCTCTGTGCGGGTGGTGGTGTCCATGTGCGATCCTCCGTTATATAGTCAAAGGTGCGCGTTCGCGCGGGGCGGGTCAAGCGCGGCAGGCTTGCTTTTTCAGTCATAATCGGTAGATGTTTGCGCTAACGAATTCTTCCTGACATCAGGCCCTGTCATATCAGGGCCATATGCCGTCAGGCACGCAAAACCAGAGAGGACAGCCCATGACGCCTTTGCGCCGTCACCGCATGATAAAGATCGTCGCCACGCTTGGCCCGGCCTCATCCGATTATGACACCATTCGCGCCCTGTTCGAAGCGGGCGCTGACGTGTTCCGACTGAACATGAGCCATGGCACCCATGACGACATCGCCGCGCGGCATGCGATCATTCGCAAGATCGAAGCTGACACGGGCCGCCCGATAGCCATTCTGGCCGATCTGCAAGGGCCGAAATTGCGCGTGGGCGTTTTCGCGAACGAAGCGGAGGAACTGGTCGAAGGCGCTGCGTTCCGGCTGGACCTGACCGACAAGCCGGGCGACGCAAGCCGCGTGACCTTGCCCCACCCGGAAATCTTTGCTGCGCTGGAACCCGGCGCGGACCTGCTGGTCAATGACGGCAAAATTCGTCTGAAAGTGAACGACTGCGGCAAGGATTTCGCCAATTGCACCGTGACCGTGGGCGGCACCATTTCCAACCGCAAGGGAGTGAACGTGCCGGACGTGGTTTTGCCGGTCGCGGCCCTGTCAGACAAGGACCGCAAGGATCTGGAATTCGTCTGCCGTCTGGGCGTGGATTGGCTGGCGCTGTCCTTCGTGCAGCGCGCCGCCGACGTGGCCGAAGCCCGCACGCTGGCGCAGGGCCGCGCCGCGATCCTGTCCAAGATCGAAAAACCCGCCGCTGTCGCAGCCTTTGACGAAATTCTGGCCGTGTCAGACGGCATTATGGTTGCGCGCGGCGATTTGGGCGTGGAACTGCCGGTGCAAAACGTGCCGCCTATCCAGAAACGTCTTGTCCGGCGCGCCCGTGCCGCCGCCAAGCCGGTAATCGTGGCCACGCAGATGCTGGAATCGATGATCGAAAGCCCCATGCCCACCCGCGCCGAAGTGTCGGACGTGGCCACGGCAATTTACGAAGGGGCGGATGCGATCATGCTGTCGGCAGAATCGGCAGCGGGCGATTACCCGATCGAGGCCGTGCTCACCATGGACAATGTCGCGCGTGAGGTCGAAAGCGATCCGACCTACATCGAGATCATCGACGCGTCGCGCAAGAACAAGCACAGTTCCATCGCCGACGGCATCGTGGCCGCCGCGCGTGAACTGGCCGAGAAAACCGATATTGCCGCGATCTGCTGTTTCACCGAATCTGGTACCACAGCCAGCCTTGTTGCGCGTGAACGTCCGCATGTGCCGATTCTGGCGCTGACCCCCATCACCAAGACCGCGCGGCGCCTGCAACTGGTCTGGGGCGTGCATTGCGAGGAAGTGGCAGAGGTCGAGCGCTTTAAGAAAGCGGTCATCAATGCCGTGCGTGTGACCCGCAAATACGGCTTCGGCACGGAAAAGGACCAGATCCTTGTGACCGCGGGCATTCCGTTCAACCAGCCGGGCACCACGAACATCTTGCGGGTCGCGCCCTGCGCAGAACACTTGATCGTGTCGGGCGAACCCGAGTAACCTGTTCCCCTACCGACAAGGGGCAACATGGATACCGGGATCATCTTTCTGCTGGGTGTTTATCTTGTCCCGTTGGCACTGGTCAGCGCCGTTGGGGCTTGGGCCGATGGGCGCAAGCCCTATGTCGCGCTTGGGCTGGGGGCTGTGGGTGTCGGGCTGGCAGTGCTGGCGTCAGTTCTGCGCCCGGATGGCAGATACGGATTGCGCGACATCCCGGAACTAAGCGCGGCCCTGATCGTTCGACTGTGGCAGGCGTTCTGACCCTTGCACCCGCGCGGTTTCTGGTTTACTGCGCGGTTTCCATTCGAAGGGGCGTCCGGCCGTTGTGGCATGCCGAGTCGCCCCCCTGACCGAAGAAGGAGTCGGAAATGCCCAAGATGAAGACAAAATCGGGCGCGAAAAAGCGCTTCTCCATGACCGCGACCGGCAAAGTCAAAGCCGGGCAAGCGGGCAAGCGGCACGGCATGATTAAGCGGACGAAGAAATTCATCCGCGACGCGCGCGGCACCACCCTGCTGTCAGAGCAGGATGCCCGTATCGTCAAGACCTACATGCCCTATAACCGGTAAGGAGAGCGGAACATGTCACGCGTTAAATCCGGCACAGTCACCCACGCCCGCCACCGCAAGGTCATCAAGGCCGCCGCTGGCTATTATGGCGCGCGCTCGCGCAACTTCCGCACCGCCACGCAGGCCGTGGACAAAGCGAACCAATACGCCACCCGCGACCGCAAGGTGCGCAAACGCAACTTCCGCGCATTGTGGATTCAGCGTATCAACGCTGCTGTCCGCGCTATCGACCCGACCCTGACCTATTCGCGCTTCATCAACGCGCTGATGCTGGCCGGGATCGAAGTGGACCGCAAGGTTCTGGCCGATCTGGCCGTGCACGAGCCTGAGGCCTTCGGCCAGATCGTGGAAAAAGCAAAAGCTGCCATGGCCTAAGCGCCAGCACAGCGAACCCCAGAAACCCCGCCCGGCCCAGCGCCCGGCGGGGTATTTTCATTACCCGCGCCCGATATAGGGCATGGCCGTGGCCATGATGGTCATGAATTGGACATTGGCATCCAACGGCAGGCTGGCCATATGCAGCACCGCATCGGCCACATGCTGCACATCCATCACTGGCTCTGCGCGCAGGCTGCCATCGGCTTGCGGCACGCCGCGCGTGAAAGCGTCGGTCATCTCTGACGCGGCATTGCCAATGTCGATCTGCCCGCAAGCAATATTGTGCTGCCGCCCGTCCAGCGACAGCGTTCGGGTCAGCCCGGTGATCGCGTGTTTCGTGGCGGTGTAGGGCATCGACCCCACCCGCGGCACATGCGCCGAGATTGACCCGTTGTTGATGATCCGCCCGCCTTTGGGGTCTTGTGCGCGCATCATGGCGTAGGCCCCGCGCGCGATCAGGAATGCGCCATCCAGATTGACCGATGCCACGCGCCGCCAGTCTTGCCACGAAATATCGGCAATCTCTGTCGCGGGCAGGCCAAGCCCTGCATTGTTGAACGCAACATCCAGCCGCCCGAAGCGGTCACGGATTGTCGCGAACAGGGCATCCACGGCGTCTGGGTCCGATACGTCACAGGGGTGAGCCAGCATCTGCCCCGGTGCGGTGTCGGCCAGCGCGGCCAGCTTGTCGGCAGAGCGCGCGGCCAGAACAACCTTGTGCCCGGCCTGTGCGAAGGCCAGCGCACAAGCCCGGCCAATGCCTTGGCTTGCGCCGGTAATCAGAACGATTTTCGGGTCTGTCATGCGGGGTTCCTGCTGCCTGTCGTGCAGCTGAAGGTCTCGTCAGCGCCCCCTCTTGTCAACTTCTGCCGTGATGTTGAACAACAGTGCCGGCAGATCGCCGTCAAAACGCATATTGCCAAGGATCACGGTCGTCTCTGCCCCGGTATCGTCACGGACAACCCATTGGCGCAGTTCGGTGGGCTGCGCCGAAAAGACCAGCCGGATCGACCCGTATTGCGGGTTCTCGGGGTCTTGGGCGACCACGGTGGTGGTGGTGCCATCATCCATGTGGTCAACGATCATGTCGCGATTGCCGAAATCGACAGTCTCTTCCAGAATCAGGTTCAGCGGTGTTCTGCTTAGCGGGTACTGGGTTGGTCCTTGGTTGGACCGCCCATCGAAGATTGCGACTTGCCCGCCACCGGCCATGACAAGGCTTTCTTCCGGCGGGTCATATTCGAACCGCACCCGCCCCGGGCGGCGAATGTAAATCCGCCCCGTGGCCAAGCTGCCATCTGGGTTGATCTGGGTAAACTCACCCTCGGCCGTGGTGAAACTGTTGAAATAGCGCGATATCTCATCCAGCGGGATACGATCGGCCAAGGCGGGACGCACCAGCGCAAGCGCGGGCACGGACATAAGCAGGGAACGACGCGTGATACTCATGTGCCTTAGATAGCGGTTTTTTCGCTCTACGGAAGACGAGATGCGCTCACGCCGCCACACAAGGCAGAGAGTTGCCGACAAGCCGCCGCCCGCCCCCCGAACCCGTGCGCCACGCGGGGGTCATGGCGGGGCGCGTTACCCCTGCTCTGGCACCAGAATCTCGCGCTTGCCGACATGGTTGGCAGGGGTGACAAGCCCCTCGTCTTCCATCTGTTCCACCAGACGCGCGGCCTTGTTGTAACCAATCCCCAGCTTGCGCTGGATGTAGCTGGTCGAACATTTGCGGTCTTGGATGACCACCTGCACGGCCTGATCGTAAAGCGCGTCCTCGCCCGTCGTGTTGCCGCCAAGGCCCAGAACCGCGTCGATATCGGCTTCCTTGTCGGATTCCGGCCCTTCCACCACGCCGGATTTGTAATCGGGCGGCCCGAAGGATTTCAGGTGGTTGACGACCTCTTCCACTTCTTCATCGCTGACGAACGGCCCGTGAATACGGTTTACGCGTCCGCCACCTGCCATATACAGCATGTCACCCATGCCCAGAAGCTGCTCGGCCCCCTGTTCGCCCAGAATGGTGCGGCTGTCGATCTTGCTGGTCACCTGAAACGAAATCCGCGTCGGGAAGTTCGCTTTGATCGTGCCGGTAATCACATCGACCGAGGGGCGCTGCGTGGCCATGATAAGGTGGATGCCCGACGCCCGCGCCATTTGCGCAAGGCGCTGGATGCAGGCTTCGATTTCCTTGCCCGCAACCATCATCAGGTCGGCCATCTCATCGACCACGACAACGATGAAGGGCAGGATCTCGGGCGCGAATTCCTCTGTCTCGAACACCGGATCGCCGGTTTCATCGTCGAACCCGGTCTGGATGGTGCGCTTGAACATCTCGCCCGCGGCCAAAGCCTCGCGCACGCGGCCATTATAGCCGTCAATATTGCGCACGCCCATTTTCGACATCTTGCGGTAGCGCTCTTCCATCTCGCCCACGACCCATTTCAGGGCAACGACCGCCTTTTTCGGATCGGTCACAACCGGCGACAGAAGGTGCGGAATGCCGTCGTAGACAGACAATTCCAGCATTTTCGGGTCGATCATTATCATCCGGCATTCATCCGGCGTCAGACGATACAGCAGCGACAAGATCATGGTGTTGATCGCAACCGACTTGCCCGACCCGGTGGTCCCCGCGATCAGCAAATGGGGCATCTTGGAAAGATTGGCGACAATCGGCTCGCCGTCAATGCCCTTGCCCAGCGCCAAGGGCAGGCGCATGTTGCTATCGCCAAAATCGCGCGCAGCCAAGATTTCGCGCAACACCACCTTTTCGCGGTGCGCATTTGGCAGTTCAATCCCGATGATCGACCGTCCCGGCACGGTAGACACCCGCGCCGACAGCGCCGACATGGACCGCGCGATGTCGTCGGCCAGACCGATGACACGGCTGGCCTTCAGGCCCGGCGCAGGTTCCAGTTCGTATTGCGTGACCACGGGGCCGGGACGAACGCTGACAATCTCGCCGCGCACGCCGTAATCATCCAGCACCGCTTCCAGCATGCGGGCGTTTTCCTCCAGCGCGTCATCGCTGAGGGTGAAGCGTTCAACCTCTGACGGGTTTTGCAGCAAGCCCAGCGGCGGCAGCTCGAAACCCGGCGCATCTTGGTCGAAACGGAAGGCGGGTTCGGCTTCGGCCTTGGCTTGGCGCGAAGGCTGCGCTTTGCGCCCGGCTGGCGTCACAACGCGGCGTTGCAACACATGAGCGCCAGAGCGGGCAGCCGCAGCAAACGGTTCGGGTTCGGCGCTAAAGGGCATATCGGGCGCATGGTGCGCCGCAGGCTCTGGCGCATGGAGCGTGTGCGCGGGGGCGGCGGCGCGCATCCAATCGGGCATGGGCACGGGCGGCATATCCGGCGACAGGCTGGCGGAAAGCTGCGCGGCAAAATGCGGCTCCGCAACAACTTGCGGCGCAGGGTCCGGCTGCGGTTCCAGTCGCGGCTCGCTAGGGCGCTGGTCGCGGTTGAACTGGAAGACAGGCTTCGACGGCTTGCGGTGGCGGATCGCATCTGCAATCCGCGAGCGAATATGCTCGCCCTCGGGCGCATGGGCAGCGGCCGCGCTTTGTGTCAGGGGCGGTTCGATCAATTCTGGCTCGGGCATGGGGGCCGGGCGCGCGCTTAGCGATTTCAGACGCGCCAGCAGGCTGGGACGTTCGCCAAGCTCGTCATGGTCATCCGCGTATTGCGCAGGCGCAGGGGTGTTCAACTGCGGCTCTGGCGCGCGGTGTGCCGTGACCGGCGGTTGCGCAAAAGCGGGCGTGGCGCGGATAACAGGTGGCGCGCGACGCGCGGCAACAGGGGCCACCGACAGGGGCGGCTCTTGCCAGTCGTGGGTCTGTGCAGGGGCTTGAGGCGGCATTGCGGCTGCGGCTTCGCGCTGCATAGCGCGCGCTTGCACTTTTTGCCGGGCATGGTCCAGCATCGCCCCGCCAGCGCGCTGCGCGCTTTTCACACCCTGCCCGACACCGCCCCGCAACAGCACGACAAGCCCGGCATATAGCAGCACGATCCCCGATATGGTGAAGGTCAGGAACCGCTGCATTTCCCGCCATGACACGCCCAGCACAAAGCCAAAAATTGCCATACTGGCAACCAGCATCAACAGCGACATCAAGCGCACGCCTGCGCCCGCGCTCATTGGCAAGGCATTGACCACCGCGCCCAGCACCGTGTCACCGAACACGCCGCCCAAGCCGGTCACGGGCTGCCAGCTTTCACCCGGCACAAGCGTTGCGCACCAGACCGCGGCGACCGCCAGCGCGATGGGCAGGAACACAGCGCGCGCCATCAACTGTTCATGCCCGCGCGCCAGCACAAGCCGCAGACCCCACGCCGCCGTGAACAGCACCAGGCCCCAGCTTGCCCAGCCAAGGATCACCATCAAAGGCGCGGCCAGAGTGGCCCCCACGCGGCCCAGCGAATTGCGCACCGGCTCATCGGACGCGGCCATCCAGCCGGGATCATCGGGGGTGTAGGACCCAAGCATCACCGCGAACAACATGGCCAGCCCCACCAAGCACAGCCCGACCAATTCGCGCCCGCGTTTCTGCACCAAGGCAGACAGGTTGCTGTCCAAAAGCGGTTCACGTTGGTTGATGTTGTAGGATGCCATCGAAAGACCTCTCAGCGATACAGACAGTCGCGCAAGCGGATCAGCGCGGCTTGTATTTCATCTATCGGCGTGACCATCGCCACTCGGACGAACCCTTTGCCGGGGTTCTGGCTATCAACATCGCGCGCCAGATAAGCCCCCGGCAGCACGCGAATGCCGGTTTCCCGCCAAAGCTGCAACGCGGCGGCTTCGCCATCGGGCACGGGCAACCACAGGAAAAACCCGCCTTCCGGCCCCAGGTAACCCGGAACATGGGCAAAAACCCGGTCCGCCAGCGCGTATTTTTGCTGGTAAAGCGCGCGCGACCGGTCGACATGCGCCTCGTCCGCCCAAGCGGCAGCGGCGACATGCTGCAAGGGTTCGGGCAGCGGTGCGCCCGCATAGGCGCGCAACTGGCGCAGGCGGCGGATGCTGTCCGGGCCGCCGGCCACGAAACCGGAACGCAGCCCCGGCAGGTTCGACCGCTTCGACAGCGAATGAAAGCTGAGCACGCGCTCAGGGTCGGCACCCATCCGGGCGGCAATTTCTAAAGCGCCGGGGGGCGGGGAACTGCGGTAAATCTCGGAATAGCATTCGTCCGCGAAAATGCGGAAATCATGCTTTTCAGCCAATGCGATCAGGTCGCGCCAATAGGCGGCATCGGCCACAGCACCTTGCGGGTTTGATGGCGAGCAGACATAGGCAATCGCCACACGGTCCAGCAGGTCAGGGCCAAGCGCCGCATAATCGGGCAGATAACCGGTTTCCGCCGTTGCTGGCACAAAGACCGGTTCTGCCGCCACGGCCAAAGCGGCGACAGCATAGACTTGGTAAAACGGGTTCGGCGTTAGAATGATCGGACGTTGGCCGTTCTTTTGTTCCGGGCAAAGCGCCAATGCGGCATTGAACAAGCCTTCGCGCGTGCCGTTCAGCGCCATGATCTGATTTTGCGGCAAGGCCACACCGTAACGCCGCCCCAGCCATGCGCTGATGGCGTCCAGCAATTCGGGGATACCCTCATTGACCGGGTATTTGGCGAATAGATGCGTGTGCGCCTGCAACACCTCGTCCAGAAACGGCGGCATCTCGTGGCGCGGTTCGCCAATCGTCATCGCCACGACCGCGCCGCCGGGGGCGTGATGGTCGAGCAACGCGCGCAAGCGCGGAAACGCGTATTCAGGCAGGTTCGAAAACCGCTCTGGACCTTGCATGGACTGCCTCTGTGTTTCGGGATCTTTTGCCCCGATGTTGAATGCAGAATAGCGCGCAGACGCGTTTGCGTCCAGCATCTTGGATGAAAGCTGCGCCATAACCCCGCGAAATTGTGGTATTTTCGCAGGATCTTTGCCACCTACCAGATATAGCGGCACATAGCCCGCGCAAACCCTAGCTCTAGCCGCGCACCACGGATTCCGCTGCGACACCCAAACGCAACAGGCGGTCCTCCTCCATCGGTCCGACCATCAGGCTGATCCCGGCAGAGGGCGTATTTGTGGGCAATGTCAGCGCACATAGCCCCAGCATGTTGGCGATGCGCGTGTTGCGCAAGGTCAGCAGGTTTTCGGTGGTGTAATAGGCCTCATCCGCCAGCAGGCGCTCGGTATTGGGCGGCATGTTGGGTGCGGTGGGCAGCAAAACAGCATCATAGCCCGCAACCTGCGCCAGATAGCGTTTGCGCAGCCCGTCCAGGCTGGCCCAGGCTGCGCTGTAATCGGCGGCGGAATGCTCTGCGCCCGAACGGAACCGCGCCAGAATGGGCGGGAACACCGCTTCCGGTCGGGTTTCGATCAGGTCGCGCCATTCGGCCCAAGCCTCTGGCGTGTAGATGATGGCGGATAGGGCCAGCACCTCCTCCACCACTGGCAGCTTGGCACGGGTCAGGGTAGCGCCCGCGTGCGCCATGCGGTCCGCCGCATCCTCGAACGCCCGCGCGGGTTCTGTGCGAATGCCGTCGAAAGGCACGCCGTCAAGTACCAGAAAGCGCCGCCCGGTCAGGGTTGCTCCGCGCAGATCGGGCGGCACGCGGCCTTCCAAGGTGGCCAAGAACGCGGCGCAATCCTCGACGCTGCGGGCCAGCGGCCCAACCGTATCAAAGCGGCGCGCCAGCGGCACGACGCCCTCAAGCGGCAGGCGGCCATGCGTGGTTTTCAACCCGACAAGGTCATTCCATGCCGCCGGAATGCGCACTGACCCGCCCGTGTCGGACCCGACCCCCAATGCCGCAAGCCCGAAGGCCACCGACGCTGCCGCCCCGGACGACGACCCGCCGGGTGCGGCGCCATGGTCATTCACGCAAGGTGGCGTGGCAGTGACAGGGTTCACGCCAAGCCCGGAATAGGCAAATTCGGTCATATGGGTTTTGCCAAGGCAGATCGTGCCCGCCTGCCGCGCCACCCGCAGCACCTGCGCATCGCGCAACGGAATGCGCCCGGCCAGCAGGTCCGACCCTGCCGCTGTAGGCGTGCCCGCGCTGTCAAACAGGTCTTTCCATGACAGCGCCACCCCGTCCAAAGGCCCGCGGCGCACCCCGTCACGCGCGCGATCGCGCGCCGTCATCGCTTCCAGCAGGGCGCGTTTTTCGGTCACGGCGGAATAAATGCGGTCGCGCAACGGATCCGTGGCAATTTGTGCAAGATAGGCTTCTGTCAGGGCAAGCGGGCACAGCGCCCCCCGTTCGATCGCGCGCCCCTGCGACACCGCGCTTTTGTTCAGCCAATCCTGCATCATCCCCCCGGACTTGAAATGACATCCTGTTATGTCAGGCTATTTGTGGCAAGATGACACCGGAACGATCAATATGCCACATGGACTTGCGGCCAAGTCTGCCGCATATCTGCTACCATGAGTTATAACACCGATATCCTGATCGTGGGCGGCGGGCTGAACGGCCCGGCCTTGGCCTTGGCGCTGGCCAGCACCGGGCAGAGCGTAACCGTGGTCGATGCACTGCCGCGCGACATGCGCGCGGACCCCGAGTTCGACGGGCGCGCCTATGCTTTGGCGCTGGCCTCTATCCGGGTGCTGGACGGCATCGGCTTGTGGTCGCATGTGGCCGACCACGCACAACCAATGCTAAAGATCGTGGCCAGCGATGGGCGCGCAGGCGAAGGTGCCGCGCCGTTCTTTCTGGCCTTCGACCATGCAGAAATCGAAGAAGGCCCGATGGGCCACATGCTGGAAGACCGCTATTTGCGCCCGGCCCTGCTGGCCGCGATGGATGCCGCCGGGATTACCCAGCTTTCCGGCGAAACCGTGGTCGCGCAAACCGTGGATGAGCGCGCGGCGACCGTGCAGCTTGCCTCTGGCCGCAGTCTGCGCGCACGCCTGCTGGTGGGCTGCGACGGGCGCGACAGCGGCACCGCCGCGCGCGCCGGAATTCGCCGCACGGGGTGGGATTATGGCCAGACCGGGCTGGTCTGCGCGGTCGAGCACGACTTGCCACATCACGGCACGGCGCATCAGTTCTTCATGCCGCCGGGTCCGTTGGCCATTCTGCCCTTGCCGGGCAATCGTTCATCCATTGTCTGGAGCGAGACGACCAAACGCGCCGCAGAAATCGCCGCCATGGGGGATGCCGCCTATCTGGACGTTCTGCGCCCACGCTTCGGCGATTTTCTGGGGGATATCGCCTTGGCAGGCAAGCGCTATGCCTATCCGCTGAAATTGACCATCGCCAACCAGTTCATTGCGCCGCGCCTTGCGCTGGTGGGGGACGCTGCGCATGGAATGCACCCGATTGCCGGGCAAGGGTTCAATTTCGGGCTGCGCGATATCGCGGCCTTGGCCGAGGTGATCGCAGACGCCGCGCGCCGCGGCGAAGATATCGCCAGCCCGCTTGTCTTGGAACGCTACCAGCAATGGCGACGCTTCGACACGATGGTAATGGCCGTGGGCACGGACAGCGTGAACCGGCTGTTTTCCAACGACAACCCGCTGTTGCGTGGTATTCGTGACATCGGGCTTGGGGTGGTCAACGCAGTTCCCGCCTTGCGCCGGGCCAGCATCCGCGAGGCGGCTGGCCTGACGGGGGATCTGCCGCGCCTGATGCGCGGTTTGCCGATTTAAGGCAAATCGCAGGTCAGTTTGCGCGCCATGGCCTAAGCACCGCGGATCGGCGGCGGTTGGTCAATGGACAGGGGCGGAAGCGCCCCATCCCATGCCGAAACCCGCACAAGCGTTGTATGTGCGCTGTTGCCTTGGCTTAGGCTGGAACATCCGACATCGCGGGTCAGCGCGTTTGGGTTGCCCGCACGTTCCAACCCAGTTTCATCTGGCCCGGTTTTATCTGGGTCAAACCACGCCCCGGTCGGCAGGGCCACGCAATCCGGGCGAATGCCGCTGGTCAGGCGCAGCCCTGCAAGGCACGCACCACGCGCGTTCCACAGCTTGACCACCGCCCCCTCTGCAAGCCCCGCAGCCCGCGCGGTATCAGGATGCAAATAGCACGCTTCGCGCCCGGCGATCTTGTCAGATTGCGATTCGCACCCACGGTCATTTTGCGAATGCAGACGCGTGTCAGGCTGGCCCGAAATCAGGTGCAGCATACCTTCCGGCGCAGTCAGCAAAGATTCGAACGGCGGCATCCATGCCGGATGACCGGGGCAATCGGGCAGATTTGCCCGGGCAATTGCGCGGTTGAACAAGGTGATCTTTCCGCTCTCGCTGGGCAAAGGGTGCAGGTCCGGATCGGCGGCAAAGTCGCGCAGAAACACGCGCGCCTCTGCGGCATCGGGCATGTCGAAGCGCCCCATCTGGCGGAAATGGTCAAAGCCCGGCAACGTGACCCCATGCTGCGCCGCCTGCGCGATCGCGCCATCCCACAGCCAACGTAGCCAACCCTCGGCGGTGCGCCCTTCGGTAAAGGCCTCTGCAACCCCAAGCTCCGCCCCGATCCGGCGCAGAATCTCATGATCGTCCAGCGCCATGCCCACCCGGTCCATCCGTTGCGACATGTAGATCAGCGACGGGTCGCGGCGCGACAACATCAGGTCATCACGTTCCAGTGGCGTGGTGGCGGGCAGCACGATGTCGGCCCGCCGCGCCGTGGCGGTCCAGCTATGGTCCTGCACGATGACGGTTTCGGGGCGGCGCCATGCGCGCTCCAGCCGGAACAGGTCTTGGTGGTGGTGAAACGGGTTACCCCCTGCCCACCAGACCAGCCGAATATCCGGGTAGGTCCGGTCCGTTAGGTTGTAACGGTAGGGCGCACCGGGCTGTTCCAGCATATCGGCAATGCGCGCCACGGGTATGAAATCTGCCACCGGGTTGCGCCCCTGCGGCAGCGAGGGCCAATCATACAGCTTCGCGGGCCGGCCCACGGCCGTTGTGGACCCGTAGCCAAAAGCAAAGCCTGTGCCCGGTTGCCCGATCCGGCCCAGCATGGCCGCCAAGGCCAGCCCGGCCCAAAGCGGCTGCTCGCCATGGTCGGCGCGCTGCATACCCCAATTCAGCGCAATCATGGTGCGATGCGCCGCCATGTCACGGGCCAGCGCGCGAATACGTGCTGCGGGCAGGTCGCAGATGGGCGCGGCCCAATCGGCGGTTTTCGCCACGCCATCGGCAGCCCCGCAAAGATAGTCGCGAAATTCGGGCCATCCGCTGGTGCAGCGGGTCAGGAACGCGTCATCCTGCAAGCCTTCGGCCCAAAGCGTATGGGCCAGCGCCAGTATCAGCGCGGTGTCGGTCCCCGGCCGAATGGCCCACCAATCGGCACCCGGATAATCACTCTCTTGCGGAGAGACATTGACCACCCGCGCGCGCATCTGCCCCAGCCAATGCGCCACCTCGTGCCCCGCAGTGCCCGAGGAATTGATCTGCGCAGTCCGCGGTGAAATCCCGCCAAAGGCCACCAGCAAGCTGCAATGCTCTGCCACCAGCGGCCAACTTGTCTGACCATCCTGCACCGCGCGGTTGCTAAGCCCCAGAACATGCGGAAACAGCACTTCGGCGGCCGCATGAGAATAAGTGTCGCGCGCACTGACAAAACCACCGCACAGGTTCAGGAAACGGCGCAACTGGCTTTGCGCGTGGTGAAAGCGGCCCGCGCTGGCCCAGCCATACGACCCCGCAAAGATCGCGCCATTGCCGTGCGTCTCGCGCACGCGCGCCAATTCTTGCGCGGCCAGTGCGGCGGCACGGTCCCATGACACGGCCACGAACCCGTCGCGCCCGCGCCCAGCGCCGCCATCACCCGCCAACCAGCCGTCGCGAATTGCAGGCGTCAGGATACGGCTGTTGCGGTCACGCGCCGCACTCAGCCACCCGCGCCCAATGCGGGCCGGTGACGGATCATCGGCGATGGGGGCCAGCCCGTCCCCGTCAAACTGGTAAGCCCCCCAATGGGACGCAGTATAGCGCATTGTTCTTGACCCTTGTGGCGTGATCTTTCGCCTTGCACTTCGCCCGGTTCAAGCAAAGGGTCAATCCGTCTTTCAATCAGCGGCAGGCGCGGTCTGCACAGCTTGACAGGCCAATCTGGGGCGCAAGCTGTTACCCGCAACCGCGCCCCAGCTTTCAGTTGGTCAGTTCCGGCACTTGGCGGGACGCAACACATAATGGCCGGGCTGCGCCAAGTTGCGAATTTCTTCGTAAACCGCGGGGTAGTGCACCCGCACGACCTGCCGATTCTTGCCCTTGCCGCGATATTCCAGCACCGTTTCAGCACGTTTTATCAAGCGTTTGCTGTATTTGTATTCCGGGGCAACATAAACCGTTTCGTAGCATTCCTGAACGTGACCTTCCCATGCTGCCGCCGGTGCCGAGAAAAACGGGGCCATGGCCAAAGCCAAGGCCGGAAGCGCGATTCTTGTCATTGATACATCTCCTGAAACAAATTTTTACATTTACCGCCGCTGCCTCGCAGCACTGCAAGAGGCATGGTCTTCTTCACCAAGATCAAGCAGTTGGAAAATGCTAGCACCAGCGTTTCAGGCAGGCAACTGATCTGGCGTGGTTAACCAATTGTTAGGGCTGACGATGCAAACTGCGGCGCATGACACAAGCATCCCCAGGGTTTCAGGACTTCGGTCTGCCATTGTTTTCCAAGGCCCCTGTGGCGCAGGCGGGGGCACCTGAAAAACCTGTCGCCGCGCGCCAACCGTCTTATCTGCGCGACCACCGCAAACGCTTGCGCGACCGGTTCATGGCCGGGGGCGCACAGGCCATGCCGGATTACGAATTGCTTGAGATGCTGCTGTTTCGTGCCATCCCGCGGCAAGATGTCAAACCACTTGCGCGCGAATTGATCGACCTGTTCGGCGATCTGGCCGGGGTCATTTCCGCGCCCGAAGCGCGATTGCGCAAAGTGTCGGGCATTGGCGACGCGGTTCTGGTCGAGTTGAAATTGGCCGATGCCTGCGCGCAGCGCATGGCCCGCGCCCGAATCATAAACCGCCCGGCAATTTCAAGTTGGGCCGCCTTGCTGGATTACTGCCATACAGCGATGTCGCATAAGGAAACGGAAGAATTCCGCGTGCTGTTTCTGGACCGCAAGAACACGCTGATCGCGGATGAGGTGCAAGGCAGTGGAACGGTGGACCATGTCCCGGTTTACCCGCGCGAGATTATGCGCCGCGCGCTAGAACTGAACGCAACCGCGCTGATCCTTGTGCACAATCACCCTTCGGGTGATCCGACACCTTCTCAGGCAGATATCGCGATGACAGAGCAAGTGAAGCGTGCCGCGGAATGCCTGTCCATTACGTTGCACGATCACCTTGTCATCGGCAAATCCTGTGAAATCAGCTTTCGGGCGACGGGTCTGATATAACCAGTTCCGGTGCGTCGGTTTCCTGCGGCGCATCCAAAGACAACAGCACATCGGCCGGTGGCGGCGTTGCCGTATCAAAAGGAAGGTCCATAAGCACGAAACCCGCGCCATTCGCGCAATCAGGCATCGCCACCGACACCTCTTGCGAGGTCCCGGCATCCGGGCCGTGCGTGGGCAGAATGAATGCGGTCATGTCTTTGCCACAGGTCGCGTCGGTGACCGCCAGTTCTAGCTGCATGCGCGACGTTGACGCTTGCGCCAAAGGCACGGAATAAACCTGTGCCAGCAACGGTTCCAGCGCGGTGCTGTCGCCCAAGGCCACAAGGAACGCATCCTCCAACTCTGGGTCAAACGGGTTCAGGGCGTGGATATGCCCCGGCTCGCCGTAGTCTGCGCCACGATGATAGGCATGTAGCGCCACGGCATCCGGCCCGGTCCATTGCACGACCATCCGCGCATAAAGGTCAAAATCGGGAACCTGCGTTTGCGCTTGCAACAAAGTGTCATCGGACATGAACGCATCGACAGCGGCTGTCTCTGCCAGCGCGGGGATATAGGCCGCAAACACGCCAGCATTGTCCAATGTCGCCGTAAAGGCCAGATCCGCATGGCTGATAACCACGCGTTCATTGGCGCTGCACGGGGCGGACAGGCGAATTTCGATCAACCCGTCGATTGCGGGCGCGGCGGTCAAACTTGCGTCACATAGTGGTGTTTCGGTCGCAGGCGTTGCATCTGCGAAGGTCAGTTCCGGTTGGAACCCGTCCTGCACGCTTGGCACAGTGGCTGGGGCGGTCGAGCGGTCCAACGCCGAGAATTCAAGCTCTGGCGCTATCTCATCGACCTTGTCGGCAGACCCGAAGGAATTGACCACGCTGGCCCCGCGCACTTCGTCCGGGGTTTCGGTAATCATCCCGCCTGCAAGTGTTTGCTTGTCGCCAAGAAACTGCCCTGCCAGAAAAACCGATGCCGCAATCGCCGCGACAGAAACCGCAGCCCCGCGAATAATCAATTGCCGATCCATCGTCACACCCACTATTTCACCTACACTCAGGCTGACGTGGGAATCTGGCAGGAAAGGGGCCAAAGCTTGGCGCTTCGGCGTTATAGCGCCGAAACCGGTTCAATCCGACCGTTTCTACAGAATTTGTCCGTGGCAGTGCTTGAATTTCTTGCCCGAACCGCAAGGGCACGGGTCGTTCCGGCCCGGATTGCCCCATGTCGCCGGGTCGCTTTCGTCGAACCCATCCACCAGCGGACTGGGCGCGGTTCCGCCATTCTCTTCGGCAACACGCTGGCCTTGTTGCTGCAAGGCCATTTTCTGCAACATCTGCTGTTGTTCGGCTTCGGTCAGCGGGCGAATACGCGCAAGATATTGCGTTACATCCTCGCGCAACGAATTCAGCATCGATTCGAACAGGACAAAACCTTCGGCCTTGTATTCGTTCAGCGGGTCTTTCTGCGCATAGCCGCGGAAGCGCACCGCAGAGCGCAGATGGTCCAGCGTCAGCAAATGTTCGCGCCATTTGCGGTCGATGGTTTCTAGCAGGATCTGCTTTTCCAATGAACGCAGCGTGTCGGGCGTGAACTGCTCTTCTTTCTGCGCCATCAGCGCATCAGAGGCTTCGGCCACACGCTCGCGCACCACGTCCTGATCGACGCCATCTTCTTCGCCCCATTCGGGCGCGGGCAGGTTCAGCCCCATCTTGTCGCGCAACGCGGCTTGTAGCCCCTCCATGTCCCATTGTTCCGAATAGGATTTGGGCGGCATGAATTCGTCGATCAGGTCGTCAATCACCTGGTGGCGCATGTCGCCGGTAATCTCTGACAGGTCATCGGCCTGCATGATCTCACGCCGCTGGTCGAAGATGACCTTGCGCTGTTCGTTCATGACGTTGTCGTATTTCAACAGCTCCTTGCGCATGTCGAAATTGCGCGCTTCGACCTTGGCCTGGGCTTTTTCCAGCGACTTGTTCACCCATGGATGGACGATCGCCTCGCCCTCTTTCATGCCAAGCGTGGACAGCACCTTGTCCAGACGTTCGGACCCGAAAATGCGCATCAGGTCATCTTCCAGCGACAGGAAGAAAACGGACCGCCCCGGATCGCCCTGACGCCCGGACCGCCCGCGCAGCTGGTTGTCAATCCGGCGGCTTTCGTGCCGCTCGGTGGCCAGCACGAACAGCCCGCCCGCGTCTTTCACCTTTTGCTTTTCGTCGGCAACTTCGGCTTCAATCCGGGCGCGTGTTTCCGCGGGGTCGGCCTCGGGGTTTGCGGCCAGGGCCTGCATCACGCGCATATCCACATTGCCGCCCAACTGAATGTCCGTGCCGCGCCCGGCCATGTTGGTGGCAATCGTGACCGCGCCCAAACGGCCCGCATCGGCCACGATCTGCGCTTCCTGTTCATGCTGGCGCGCGTTCAACACGTTATGGGTAATACCGGCCTGTTTCAGCATGGCCGACAACTCTTCCGATTTCTCGATAGAGGTGGTGCCGACCAGAATAGGCTGCCCTTTGTCATGCGCCGTGCGAATTTCCTCCAACACGCCTTGCAGCTTTTCGGCGGCGGTGCGGTAGACTTGGTCGTCTTCGTCCTTGCGCGCGATCGGCAGGTTGGTCGGAATTTCAACCACGCCAAGGTTGTAGATTTCGCGGAACTCCGACGCTTCGGTGCTGGCGGTGCCGGTCATGCCCGCCAGCTTTTTATACATGCGGAAATAGTTCTGGAAGGTAACAGAGGCATAGGTCACGTTTTCCGGCTGGATGGCCACGCCTTCCTTCGCCTCGATCGCCTGATGCAGCCCTTCGGACAAGCGGCGGCCCGTCATCATGCGTCCGGTGAATTCGTCGATCAGCACGACCTGACCATCGCGGACGATGTAATTCTGGTCCTTGTGGAACAGTTTATGCGCACGCAGGCCTTGGTTCACATGGTGCACCAGCGAGGTCGCTTCCGGGTCGTAGAGCGACATGCCATCTTCCAGCATCCCCGCATCGCGCAGGCGCTCTTCGATGAACTCGTTACCCTCTTCGGTCAGCGTGGTGTTGCGCAGCTTTTCGTCCAGCGTGAAATGTTCCTCGGTCAGGCCGGGGATCAGCGCGTTGACCTTGACGTATAGTTCCGAGCGGTCATCGGCAGGGCCGGAAATAATCAGCGGGGTGCGCGCTTCGTCGATCAAGATCGAATCGACCTCATCCACAATGGCAAAGAAATGCGGGCGCTGGTTCATGTCCTCCAGCCGCATCCGCATGTTGTCGCGCAGGTAATCAAAGCCCAGTTCGTTATTCGTGGCATAGGTCACATCGGCGGAATACGCGTCTGGCTTCTCTGAATCGGGCTGCTGCGAATAGACAACGCCCGTGCGCATGCCAAGCTTCTCGAACACCTTGCCCATCCAGGCGCTGTCGCGCTTGGCAAGGTAGTCGTTCACCGTCACGACATGCACGCCTTGGCCCGCCAATGCGTTCAGATAGGCGGGGAAGGTGGCGACCAGTGTCTTGCCCTCACCTGTTTTCATCTCGGCAATATTGCCTTGGTGCAGGAAGATGCCGCCGATCAACTGCACATCAAAGGCACGCAGGCCCAGTGCACGGCGCGCCCCTTCGCGGCAGTTTGCGAAGGCTTCGGGCAGCACATCGTCAAGGCTGGCGCCCTCTGCCACACGGGTTTTCAACTCTTGTGTCTTGGCGATCAGGCCGTCATCGGACAGCGCCTCGAACTCCGGCTCCAATGCGTTGATCTTGTCGACAAGCGGGCGCACCGCCTTGACCTTGCGGTCATTCGCCGTGCCAAAGATCTTTTTCGATACTGCCCCAAGACCCAGCATGCTCACTCCACCTTTCGGCGCTTGCACGCGCCTCTGACCAAATCGTCATTGCCGTTGACCACGCGCCGGGGTTGTCGGCACGCGCAGGCTTCCATAGAAGGGCAGGTGAACCGCACGGCCCCGAGCATCGCAGAACCTTGGCAGCGATGTAATGGGCGGCCATGAGATAGTCAACAAAGCGCACCTTGCCTGCGCAGAATGGAGAGCCCGATATGGTCAGTTTTTTGCGAACATTGCCCGCAGCCGCCCTTGTTCTAGGACTTGCCGGTCCGGTCACAGCCCAAGACAGCGACCCGGAAACGGTTGTCGCCACCGTGAACGGGGTAGAGATAACACTGGGCCATGTGCTTCAGGCCCGCACCAGCTTGCCCGAGCAGTTTCAGGACATGCCGATGGAGTCGCTGTTCGAGCCGCTGGTGGACCAGTTGATCGACCAGACCGCGCTGATGCAATCGGTTGACGGAACCCTGACCACGGCAGAAGAAGTTGCGCTGGAAAACGGGCGGCGTGACTTCATGGCCAATACCGCCCTGACCCGCGCCGCCGAGGCCGCCGTCAGCGAAGAGGCGATTGCCGAAGCCTATGACGCCTTTGTCACCGAATTTGACGGGCGCGAACCCACGCCCGAATTCAACGCCTCGCATATCATTGTCGAAACCGAGGAAGAAGCGCAGGCCCTGCGCACGCAACTGGACGAAGGCGCAGATTTTGCCGAGCTGGCGCGCGAGAACTCGACCGACGGTGCCGCGACCAATGGCGGCTCTTTGGGCTGGTTCGGTCTGGGCGCGATGGTGCCGGAATTCGAAGAGGCGGTCACCACGATGGAAGTGGGCGAGGTCAAGGGCCCCTTGCAGACCCAATTCGGCTGGCATCTGGTCGTTTTGAACGACACCCGCATGTCCACCGCGCCCGAATTGGACGAGGTGCGCGACGCGCTGGTGCAGAACATTCAGCGCGAAGCGGTGGAAGCGGAAATTGCCCGCGTGACCGAAACCGCAGAGATCACCCGCAACATGGACGAGATCGCGCCCGAAACACTGGAAACGCCGGACGCGCCGGACCAACAGTAGATTCTGGACGAGGTTTCGCAGAGCGTGTAACGCTTGGCACAGACCGCCGGCCCCTTCGCGGGCCGGCTTTTTCATGGGGATGCCGATGGGCAAGAAGAAAAAGCTGAAAGCCAAGGTCAACGCGCTGAAAGCACGGCTGGCCGCGACCGAAGCCGCGCTGGCCGGTGCGGCCAAAGCCGCGCCAACCGTGTCGCCGCTGGCGCCAGACGCCTTCCCCAAGCTGCCGGTCATAGCCGGTGCGCGTTTTGCCACCGCGATGGCCGGTGTGCGCTATGGCGGCCGGACCGACGTGATGCTGGCGCATCTGGCCCCCGGCACGGTTATGGCGGGCACGTTTACCCGGTCAGCCACCCGCGCCGCCTCTGTGCTGGATGCGCAGGCCAAGATCGGCGCGCACAGCCCGGAAGGCGCGGCCATTCTGGTCAATTCCGGCAATGCAAACGCCTTTACCGGCGCGGCGGGCGATCGGTCGGTGCAGGCGATTGCCGGGGCCGTGGCAGAGCGTCTGGGCCTGCCGGCTGCGCGGGTCTTTACCTCGTCCACCGGGGTGATCGGCGAAGCGCTGCCGCATGAGCGCATTACCGCTGCGCTGGACACGCTGGCAGATGCGCTGCACGAAGACGCGCTGCCCGATGCCGCCCGCGCCATCATGACCACCGACACCTACCCCAAGGGTGCAAGCGCCAGCGTGACCATCGACGGTGAAACCGTGCAGATTGCGGGCATTGCCAAAGGTTCCGGCATGATCGCGCCCGATATGGCGACGATGCTTGTCTATATTTTCACCGATGCCAAGATCACCCAAAGCGTGCTGCAATCCATCGTGGCGCGCGGCACGGATGCCAGCTTCAACTGCATCACGGTGGACAGCGACACATCCACATCCGACATGCTGCTGGTGGCCGCAACCGGGGCCAGCAACGCGCCGCTGATTGATGACATGACAAGCGACAACGCCAAAACCTTTGCCGCCGCGTTGAACGGCGTCATGCTGGACCTTGCGCATCAGGTTGTGCGCGACGGCGAGGGCGCGACCAAATTTGTCGAGGTCGCCGTATCCGGCGCGCGGTCAGATGCCGATGCCCGCCGCGTGGCCTTGGCCATTGCCAATTCGCCGCTGGTGAAAACCGCCATCGCGGGCGAAGATCCCAACTGGGGCCGCGTGGTCATGGCCATCGGCAAATCGGGGGCAGAGGCCGACCGCGACCGCCTGTCCATCCGCTTCGGGCCGCATCTGGTTGCCTATCAGGGGCAGGTTGCGCCCAGCTATACAGAAGAAATCGGCGCCAGCTACATGGAGGGCCAAGAGCTGGTGATCGGCGTGGACCTGCGGCTAGGCGTGGGGGCGGCCAAGGTCTGGACCTGCGATCTGACCGACCGGTATATAGAAATCAACGCGGATTACCGCTCGTGAGAATGGTTCTGGTATCTGCCGTGGCGCTGATCGACGCGGACGGGCGTGTGCTGCTGGCCCAGCGCCCGCCGGGCAAACCCATGGCAGGGCTGTGGGAATTTCCCGGCGGCAAGGTCGAGCCCGGAGAAACCCCAGAGGCTGCGCTTATCCGCGAATTGCACGAGGAACTTGGGATTGAGACATGGGGTTCCTGTCTTGCTCCGCTGACATTCGCCAGTCACAGCTATGACGACTTCCACTTGCTGATGCCGCTATTTGCCTGTCGCAAATGGGGGGGGCAGCCGCAATCGCGCGAAGGGCAATCCCTGAAATGGGTGCGCCCCGAACGCTTGCGCGACTACCCAATGCCCGCAGCCGACCTGCCATTGATTCCCATCCTGCGCGACTGGCTGTGAGCTTTGCACCCGGTGCGGAAACAGTGGCGCGGCTTTAAGAAAACCGTTTCACGATAAAACCATCTCAAGATTTTGCGCCGCCCAAAAGTGGCACAAATGGGGCAAAACTTGGTTAATGCCCGTTGGCAATATCTCACCTCATGGTAGTTTTTTAGTAACAAAAAGGGATTAGGAATGCTTGCAACCATCGGTATCAGCCGTCACGTCCAAGCCCAAGGCATTCTGGTGAAGCGCTTGGCAAACGGCATGATCGTTATTCGGGCAGGTCAGAAGGTGCTGACCGGTCGCCCGATCTCCAAGCGCGTCGCCTGAACACCGGCGCGTGGTTTCTACTCAAAAGCCCTGGCCACCTTGGCCAGGGCTTTTTCAGATCCTCAAGGTCACTCGATCTCTCGCGCCTCGTCCACAAGCATAACGGGAATTCCGTTGCGAATCGGAAAGGCCAGATGGGCGGGGCGCGAAATCAGCTCTTGCGCCGCCGCGTCATACCGCAGCTGGGCCTTGGTGATCGGGCAGACCAAGGCTTCCAGCATGTGACGGTCAAACCCGCGCTCATCTGGCGTCATTGCATCGCCTCGCCTTCGCCGCCATGCAGGGCAAATTGCATTAACGTCACCAGTGTTTCCCGCCGCGTGGCCAGCGACGGCGCTTCCAGCAGTGCCTGCTTTTCGTCGGGTTCAAACGGACACAACATAGAGAGCGAATTGATGAGCATTTCGTCATCCGCTTCTTTCAGGCTGCTCCAGTCCGTTGACAACGCATGATGCGTGAAAAACCGTTCCAGCAGGGGAAAGAACTCTTCCCGGTCAAAGCCAAGATCCGTTTCAGCCGCGCCGCAATCGCGAGCAAAATCGGACCACTCTACCTCTGCGCGGCGATAGGGCGTGAACCCCGCCACTTCCTGACGCACCCGAAACCGGGAAATTCCGGTCAGGGTAATCATGTAGCGCCCGTCCTCGGTTTCGGAAAAAGCCGTCAGGCGCCCCGCACACCCAATGCTGTGCCACCGGTCCGACCCGTCCGGCACGTTGCGCGGCTGCACCATCCCGATCAGACGGTGCGGTGTTTTCATGCAGTCTTCCAGCATCGCGATATAACGCGGCTCGAATATGTGCAGGGGCAACCGGGCGCGCGGCAACAGCAGCGCCCCCGGCAAGGGAAAGACCGATATAAGGTCCGGGAAATCTTTGATCCGCGTCATGCGTGTCAATCTAACCCGAACCGGCCTTCAGGCAAATATCATAGACGATAGCTTGCGACGCCCTTTCGCGGCCAAAGGATCATTCGGCTTAAGCGCATCGAAAATGGTGAAAAGTTGCGCCTTTGCCGCGCCGTCATTCCATTCACGGTCACGGCGGAACAATTCCAGAAGCGTGTCGATGGCCTCTGCCACCTGCCCGGCGGCATATTGCGCCTGCGCCAGATCGAACCGCGCCTGATGGTTGTCGGGGTTGGCGTCGACCATCGCGCGCAAATCATCGACCGGGCCCGCACTGGCGGCCTGCTGCGCCAAGGCCAGCTTGGCGCGTGCGGCGTCCACATCCGGCGCGCTGGCGATGGCCGCGGGCGCGTTGGCCAGCAGCGCCTCGGCCTGCTCCAGATTGCCCGCCGCAATATGGGCCCGCGCCAGACCGCCAAAGGCGCGCGCGTTTTCCGGCTCTTCCGACAGCACGGCGGCAAAGACTTGGGCCGCATCTGTCGCCGCCCCTTGGTCCAGCATCTGATCGGCTTCGTCCAGCGCCGCGCCCAGCCCGCCATCGCCCGCCAACGCAGCCAGTTTATTCACGAATTCCTTCAATTGCGAAGGCGGCTGCGCGCCTTGGAACCCGTCCACCGGCTGGCCCTGAAAGAAGGCATACACGGTCGGAATGGATTGCACCCGCAACTGCCCGGCCACGGCCTGATTCTCATCCACGTTGACCTTGACCATGCGCACCTTGCCGCGCGCAGCCTTGACCTCTGCTTCCAGCGCCGGGCCAAGCTGCTTGCACGGCCCGCACCACGGCGCCCAGAAATCGACAATAACCGGCACCTCGCGGCTGGCCTCTATCACATCGGCCATGAAGTTTTGGTCGGTTGTATCCTTGATGATGTCGTCACCCGCGCCACCGGCGCTTTGCCCAAATTCCAGCATCTTGGTCCTCTTGGTCCGAAAAATTCGCGTTGCGATATATATGGGCGCGACCGGCCCGAAACGAAAGGGCGCTTACAGGTCGAAACTGGCAAAAACCGGCGCGTGGTCGGAGGGTTGCTCCCACCCGCGGGCTTCGCGCAACACGCGAGAGCCATGCCCCGCCGCCGCAATATCGCCGCTGGCCCAGATATGGTCCAACCGGCGGCCCTTGTCGGCGGCGTCCCAATCGCGGGCGCGGTAGGACCACCACGAATACAGCAAGCCCTCTGGAATATCGGCGCGGGTCACATCCACCCAGCCACCCGCCTCTTGCGCATTGGTCAGGTGTTCCACCTCTATCGGCGTGTGCGACACGATTTTCAGAAGCTGTTTGTGTGACCAGACGTCATCCTCGCGCGGGGCGATGTTCAGATCCCCCACAAGGATGGACTTCTCTGGGCGGTTTGCCCTGAAATGATCGCGCATCTCTGTCAGCGTATCCAGTTTGTGGCCGAATTTCTCGTTCACCTCTCGGTCGGGCACATCGCCCCCCGCCGGGATATAGCAGTTATGAATGGTCACACCGTTTTCCAGCGTGGCGGCCACATGGCGCGCATCGCCCTTGCCGCACCAGTCGATATGCCCTGCATCTTGCAACGGAATGCGCGACAGGATGGCGACACCGTTATACCCTTTTTGCCCGCGTGCGGCCCAATGGGTGTAGCCCATCGCCGCAAACAGCTCGAACGGAATTTTCTCGACCGGGGATTTGCATTCTTGCAGGCACAGCACATCGGGCGCTTCGTCGCGCAGCAGCTTTTGCACCAGCCCGGCACGCAGGCGGACAGAGTTGATATTCCATGTAGCAAGCGTAAAGGGCATCCGGTCTCTCCTTTTGCACCCTTACATGCACGCCTGCCCGCATGCCGACAAGGGCGCGAATTGATACATCTGGACAACACCGTTCCGTTTCTGCTCTGTTAGCGGCACACCGTTCCACGCTTCGGCACCCGCGTGGAACGCGATGAGGGAGGAACAGGGTATGCCAAGCCAGCCAACCCCGGACCTGTCGCCGCAGGTCTCGGACGAGGTCCGCAAAACCACATGCTACATGTGCGCCTGCCGCTGCGGGATAAACGTGCATATGAAGGGCGGCAAGGTGGCCTATATCGAAGGCAACCGCGATCACCCGGTGAACAAGGGCGTTCTATGCGCCAAGGGCAGCGCCGGGATCATGCAGCACAATTCGCCCGCCCGGCTACGCGCGCCCTTGAAGCGTGTTGGCCCGCGCGGGTCCGGCAAGTTCCGAGAGATTAGCTGGGAAGAAGCCCTGCAAACGGCGGTCGATTGGCTGAAACCCCTGCGCGACACCGCCCCGGAAAAGCTGGCATTTTTCACCGGGCGCGATCAGTCGCAAAGCTTTACCGGCTGGTGGGCGCAAGCCTTTGGCACGCCCAACTGGGCCGCGCATGGCGGGTTTTGCAGCGTGAACATGGCGGCGGCGGGCATCTACACCATGGGCGGCGCGTTCTGGGAATTCGGCCAGCCAGACTGGGACCGCACCAAGCTGTTCATCCTGTTCGGCGTGGCCGAAGACCATGACAGCAACCCCATAAAAATGGGCTTGGGCAAGCTAAAGGCACGCGGCGCGCGGGTCATTGGCGTGAACCCGATCCGGTCGGGCTATAACGCGATTGCCGATGACTGGGTCGCCATCACCCCCGGCACCGATGGCCTGTTCATCCTGTCGTTGGTGCATGAACTGCTGCGCGCGGGCAAGATCGACCTTGGCTACCTGATCCGCTACACCAACGCGCCCTATTTGGTAAACGCCCATGACGGGCCGGAAAAGGGGCTTTTCCTGCGCGACGCAAACGGCAAACCCATGGTGCGCGACCGCCGCACCGGGCAGGCCGTGGCGTGGGACACCCCCGGCATTTCCCCGGACCTTGGCGCGGGGGTAGAGATTGGCGGTGTCACGCACCTGCCCGTATTCCGCCATCTGGCTGATCGCTACCTGTCGCCCGATTACGCGCCCGATGCGGTGGCCGACCGCTGCGGCATCCCCGCCGCCCGCATTCGCGCCATAGCCGCTGAAATCGCGCGTGTCGCGTTCGAGGAAGAGATCACCATCGACCAGCCCTGGACCGATTTTCGCGGGATCAAGCACGACAAAATGGTGGGCCGCCCCGTGGCCATGCACGCCATGCGCGGGATTTCGGCCCATTCCAACGGGTTCCAGACCGCCCGCGCGCTGCATATGCTGCAAATCTTGATAGGGTCTGTCGAAAGCCCCGGCGGCTTCCGCTTCAAACCGCCCTACCCCAAACCGCCAGAGGCGCACCCCCGCCCCCATGCAGGCTACACGCCGGGCCAGCCGCTGGATGGGCCGCACTTAGGCTATCCGCTGGGGCCGGAACATCTGCTGCTGGATGACGCAGACCAGCCCAAACGCATAGACAAGGCATTTTCATGGGACGCGCCGCTGTCCGCCCATGGTCTGATGCATATGGTCATCAGCAATGCCCATGCGGGCGATCCCTACCCGATCGACACCCTGTTTCTGTATATGGCGAATATGGCATGGAATTCGTCCATGAATACCAGCGCCGTCATGGATATGCTGACTGACCAGAACGCCGACGGCAGCTATAAAATTCCGCGCATCATCTATTCCGATGCCTACGCTTCCGAAATGGTGGCCTATGCGGACCTGATCCTGCCAGACACGACCTATCTGGAACGGCACGATTGTATCTCGCTCCTCGACCGCCCGATTTGCGAGGCAGAGGCGCTGGCCGATTCCATCCGCTGGCCTGTCACCGAACCCGACCGCGATGTGCGCCCCTTCCAGAGCACGCTGCTGGAGCTTGGCGCACGGCTGGGCCTGCCCGGCATGGTCACGGATAGCGGCGCGCCCAAGTTCAAGGATTACGCCGATTACATCACCCACCACGAACGCCGCCCCGGTGTCGGGCCGTTGGCGGGCTTTCGTGGCAATGGCGACGGCAAGGGCCGCGGCGCCCCCAACCCTGACCAGATACAGCGCTACATCGAAAATGGCGGCTTCTGGATCGACCATATCCCGGCAGAGGCGCAGTTCTTCAAGCCGTGGAACGCAGCCTATCAGGATTGGGCCGTGGCGCGCGGCATCTATGACAGCCCGCAGCCCTATCTGTTCAATCTTTACTCCGAACCCATGCGCAAGTTCCAGCTTGCCGCCGAAGGGCATGGCCACCGCCAGCCCCCTGACCACCTGCGTGCGCGCCTGCGCCAGACGATGGATCCGCTGCCAATCTGGTATCCCACCTTTACCGATGCAGCCACCGACCCTACGGAATACCCCCTTCATGCCCTGACGCAACGCCCCATGGCGCATTACCACTCATGGGGCAGTCAGAATGCGTGGCTGCGCCAGATACATGGTCACACGCCGCTTTACGTCTCAGGCGAAATCTGGGCGCAGCACGGCTTCCAGCAGGGCGACTGGGCGATCCTCACCTCGCCCCATGGCCGCATTACCCTGCCCGTGGTGCGGATGGATGCGCTGAACGGCCGCACCGTCTGGACATGGAACGCCATCGCCAAACGGCGCGGCGCTTGGGCGCTGGATGACGACGCGCCAGAGGCCACCAAATCGCAGCTCTTAAACCACCTGATCCACGAATTGCTGCCGCCCAAGGGCGACGGGCTGCGCTGGGCCAATTCCGACCCGGTCACGGGGCAAGCGGCATGGTATGACCTGCGCGTGCGGATCGAAAAAGCGCCCGCAGGCCAGAGCGTTGCCTACCCAGACACGGGCCACCAAGACAGCCCCGTGGCGCCCGCCCCGCGCAATCTGGCGCATGTGGTAAAGGACTAGGCCGATGCAGCTTCATCTTGCCCCAAATACTCACGACACAACACTGACCAAGGGCGCAGCATGACCCGAACGCTCTTGCTTATCTTCGCCTTCATCGCGCTGATGCTTGGGTCATTCATCTGGTTCGTGGCCACGTGGAACCCGGACGAGCGCGCGCCCATGTCAATGGTCCCCGCCCAAGTGGAGCGCGCCGCATGACCAGCCTGCCCACCAAAACAGACCGCAAACTGGGCCTTGTCATCGACCTTGATACCTGCGTCGGCTGCCATGCCTGCGTGATTTCCTGCAAGGGCTGGAACACGCAAAACTATGGCGCGCCGCTGTCGGACATGGACGCCTACGGCGCGGAACCCGACGGCACCTTCCTGAACCGCGTCCACAGCTTCGAGGTGACGCGCGACGCAGCCCCGCCCATGGTCGTGCATTTCCCGAAATCCTGCCTGCATTGCGACAACGCCCCTTGTGTCACGGTCTGCCCGACCGGGGCCAGCTACAAGCGATCCGAAGATGGCATCGTGCTGGTAAATGAAAGCGCCTGCATCGGCTGCGGCCTGTGTGCATGGGCCTGCCCCTACGGCGCGCGCGAAATGGACGGGGCAGAAAAGGTAATGAAGAAATGCACCCTCTGCGTGGACCGCATCTATAACGACAACCTGCCAGAGGAAGACCGCGAACCGGCTTGCGTGCGCACTTGTCCGGCAGGCGCGCGGCATTTTGGCGACCTGTCGGACCCCGAAAGCGATGTGTCGAAACTCGTGGCCGCGCGCGAGGGGTTCGACCTCATGCCCGAACAAGGCACCGCGCCCGTCAACAAATACCTGCCCCCGCGCGAGCGCGACGCGCTGGATATCCCCGACCTTGCCAGCCTGTGCGACCCTGCTCCCGAAGCGACGGGCTTCCTTGGCTGGCTGGACCGCGCGCTGGAGAAGCTTTGACATGCATCCCGCCCCGTCGCTGATTATCTTCACCACGCTCTCTGGCCTTGGCTTTGGGCTGCTGGCATGGCTGGGTTTTGGCCTGACCGCGCCCACGGGCTTTGCCGCGATCGTGTTTTTCGGGCTGGGCTATGGGCTGGCGGGGATTGGCCTGATCGCCGCCGCCTTCCACCTTGGCCACCCCGAACGCGCGCTTTTGGCATTCACGCAATGGCGGTCAAGCTGGCTGTCGCGAGAGGCGGTTTTGTCCGCCGCGACGCTGGCGGTGATGGCCCCTCATGCCGCCGCGTCGGCATTCTGGAACACCCCTTTGCCCGTGCTGGGCTGGCTGGGCGGCGCGCTGTCGCTGGCCACGATCTTGGCCACCGCCATGATCTACGCGCAAATCCGCGCCGTGCCGCGCTGGCACCATTGGTCTACCCCGCCGGTGTTCCTGCTGGCCGGGCTGGCAGGCGGCGCGCTTTTGGCCGCCAAGCTGACGGTTGCGCTATGGCTAATGCTGGCGCTATCCATCGCCATGGTCGCGCATTGGGTCGCGGGCGACCGGCGCTTTGCGTCCTCGGGCAGCGATGCGGGCACGGCGACCGGCTTGGGCAAACTGGGCAAGGTGCGCCTGCTGGAGCCCCCCCATTCCGGCCGCAACTACCTGCTGCGCGAAATGGTGCATATCGTGGGCCGCAAACACGCGCACAAGCTGCGGCTGATCGCGCTGGGCCTTGGCGCATTGGCCCCGGCGCTGTTGCTGATGCTGCCTGCCAGCTATGCCGCCGCATTCGCGGCGCTGGGCTTGCATATTGCGGGAATGCTGTCGCAGCGCTGGCTGTTCTTTGCCGAAGCCGAACATGTCGTGGGCCTGTATTACGGGCGGTGACAGCGCGAAAGGGCCGTGTTAACCTTGTTCAAGGTATAAGTGCGCAAGGAGTAATGCGATATGAGCCTTTTGAAATCCCTTACCGACATGGTTTTGAACGCGGGTGGCCAAAAGGCCGGTCTGCTGGACTCTGTCATGCAAAACCCCAAGCTGATGGAAGGGGTCATGGGCCTGCTGTCCAAGGACAGCCCGGTTGGCGGCGTGCAGGGCCTGCTGGCGCAATTCCAGAATGCGGGCTTGGGCGACGCGGTGCAAAGCTGGCTGGGCGAAGGCCCGAACAAGCCCGTGGCGGGCGCGGATATTGAAAAGGCACTTGGCGGCGATGTGCTGCGACAGCTTGCCGAGAAGGCCAACATGGCCCCGTCAGAAGCGTCGGACGTGCTGTCACAGGCGCTGCCCGCCATGATCGACAAACTAACCCCGCAAGGTCAAGCGCAGGACATGGATTTCGGGTCGCTGCAATCCATGCTGGGCGGTTTCCTAAACGGCAAGCTCTGAACCGATTGACGGTTTTCAGCGCCGGGTGAACCTCGTAAACTCTGGCCTCTACTGGTCAGGGCAAGAGGCGTGACATGGCAAAACCGATCATGCAAAGGTTACAGGCGCAAGGCGTGCGCCTGACCGACCAACGCCGGACCATTGCCGCCGTTCTGGAAGACGCCGACGACCATCCCGATGTGGAAGAATTGCACGCCCGCGCTAATGCCCGCGATGCGCGCATTTCGCTGGCAACCGTTTACCGCACTGTCAAACTGTTCCAAGAAGCGGGCATTCTGGACCGTCTGGAATTTGGTGATGGCCGCGCCCGGTTCGAAGACAGCCAGCGCGCCCACCACGACCACCTGATCGACATGGACACGGGCGAGGTGATCGAATTCATCGACCCTGACATAGAAGCGCTGCAAGAAAAGATCGCGCGTCGGCTAGGCTACAGGCTGGAAGGGCACCGCCTGGAATTGCTGGGCCGCAAGATCAAGGACTAATCGCGCGACCTAGCAAAGCGCGCCGTGCGCTCTTCCAGCCGGTCGGCCATGGCGCGCCGTTCGGCGGCATCCATTCCCGACACTCGGACCAGCAACGCGCCTTCCAGCCGATCGCCAATCTCCAACAGCCGCATTTGCGCCACGTCCAGCCCGGCGCGGAAGCGGTCAGTGTCAAAACGCTCTGCCCGCAAGGCATCCAGCAATTCTGCCCGCGCGGCGCGCAATTCGGCATGATCGCGCGCGCCGCGAAACACTTCGTGGCCTTCGCGGTGCATGTCGCGGCGCGCGTCGTCAGGCAGCGCGCTAATAGCGGCGCGCATCAGGCTGCCATCCGGGCCACCGCGCAGCGCCACGCCACCAATCATGCCAATCAGCAAAAGGTTCAGCGTGACAGAGACGACCAGCGCCCATGTTTTCCAGCGGCCCGGTGCCTTGGCTGTTTGCGTCATTGCAAGAACCCCATTTCCAGCGGGTCATCCACACCGACCAGCGGTGCCGTGACCTGTTCAAACACGCCCAGCGCGCCATCCATCCAGACCGGCGCATCGTAAACCGACAGGGGCATCACCAACCCCAGATAAAGCCCGGCCAGCGTGGCCCCAACACCGCCCGCAACCGAGGGCATGGCCCAGCCCTGTGCCCAAGCCAACAATTTTGCGCGCCATGTCGGGCCGGCGGCGCTGGCAAGTTGCGCTTCGGCATCGGCCAGAATGCGGGCGCGCAAGGCATCGGGCAGATCGGCAGACCGCCCGGCTTCGAAAAACAGCGCCAGATCGTCGTCAGATGTCTTCCGCGTCATATCCCAACTCCTCTCTTCGGCCGCTCAGCAAAGCGGTCAGTTTGCGTTTGCCGCGCGCGGTCAGGCTTTCGACCGCTTCCACCCCCACCATCAATATGGCGGCAATCTCGGGGTTCGACAGCCCCTCTATGTGGCGCAGGATCACCGCTTCGCGCTGCCGGTCCGGCAGTTGTGACAGCGCGGCATCCAGCGCCTGCGCGCGGGCATCTTGCATCAGGCGGGCATCGGCCCCAGCCGCATCATCGGGCAGGTCGGGCATGTCGGGCACCATCGGCTTGCGGCGGCGCAAACGGTCGGTGCACAGGTTGCGCGCCACCCGGAACGCCCAAGTCGAGGGTTTGGCATGCCCCGCATCCCATTCCGGCGCGATTCGCCACAGCCGCAACATGGTGTCTTGGGTAACGTCCTCGGCCTCGGATCGGTCCCCCAACATGCGGGCGGCAAAGCGCAACAGGCGCGGGGCCAACAGGTCTGTCAGCGCCTGCGCCGCGCGCAGATCGCCTTGCGCGAACCGCGCCAGCAACTCGGCTTCGTCCTGCTCTGACAGCACCTGTCATCCTTCCATCGGGCGGGGCACCCTGCCCCACCCGCATTCACAGCGCTCAGTTGCGGCCCCAGCCGCGTTTGCCACGCTTCTCCATACGCTCTGCCATGCGGTCGGTGAAGGCCGCGTATTCCTCGGCATCGACCACGCCATCGTCATTCGCATCAACCCGGTCGAACATGCGCTGGCCCATCTCGGCACGGTCGCGCTCGGCGTCGCCGCGCAGGCGGCGCGTCATGTCATCGCGCAAGGCTGCCATGCCGTCGCGCAACTCGTCTTCGCTTAGCAGACCGTCTTCGCCCGCATGCTCCATCAACTTTGCGCGAATCTGCGGCATCGGGTCGGCGCGGCGCGCCTCGGCGAAAGCGGAAAGGTCATCCATCGTGATGCCGCCGCTGGCATCGCGGTCAAGGTCTTCGAAGCTGGGCAGAGCGCGCGGTCCCATACCGCCAGAGCCATGCGCATAGCCAGCCCCCACGCCAAGGGCAATCGACAGGGCCAAGGCAGAGATCATTGTCTTTTTCATGGTCGGCATCCTTCATGTTGCGCGGCCCCTCTGGCCGCCTGATACATGTTCAACGCAGGCCGCGCCCGGTTCCGTCGCGGAAAATTCGGGCAGGCAGCAAGCAGGATCTTGCGACACGCTGACGCAAATTCGGTATTATGGGTGCATTTTTAAACACAGGGGCGTATGCGTTGCGCGTAAACAGGAGCGCGCGTATGACCCTCTCGCAGATCGACACTATCGCAGACGACGAGCGGCCCTTAGGCCAAGCCATGCTGCGCGGCATTCGCTGCAAATGCCCGGCCTGCGGCGCGGCCCCCATGTTGCGCGCCTATCTGAGCGTGCGTGACACCTGCCCGGCCTGCGGCGAAGACCTAAGTCACCAGCGCGCCGATGACGGCCCCGCCTACCTGACCATGCTGGTCACGCTGAAAACGGTCGTGCCGCTGATGGTTTATGTCATGTTCAACCACAACATGAACCCGACCTTGCTGTTCGCGCTATCTGCACTGCTGCTTGTGGCTATGACCCTCTTTCTTCTGCCCCGCTTCAAGGGCATGATCGTGGCGTTCCAATGGGCGAAACGCATGCACGGGTTCGGGGATGACGCAAAGCACTGACACGACAGTCATCCGTGACGCGGCCACCATCATCCTGCTGCGCCAAGGGCCGGACGGCCCTGCGGTGCTGATGGGGCAACGGGGCGCGACTGCGGCCTTTATGCCCGACAAATTCGTCTTTCCCGGCGGCGCAGTGGATGCCACGGATGCGCTGGTGCCCGTGGCCATGCCAGAGCCATGCCGCACCCGAATGGCCCAAGGCCACGCCAACCCCGACGCATTGGCCGCCGCCGCCATCCGCGAGATGTGGGAGGAAACCGGCCTGATGATGGGCCTGCCCGGGGACTGGCCCGATGCGCCCGCTGACTGGGCCGGGTTCGCCGCGCATGGGTTGCGGCCCGATGCCGGGGGCCTGCGCTTTGTCTTTCGCGCCATCACCCCGCCGGGCCGCCCCCGCCGTTTTGATGCGCGGTTTTTTCTGGCCGATGCGGGTGCCATCGCAGGCGATCTGGACGATTTTTCGGCCGCGTGTGAAGAGTTGTCGCACCTGCATTGGGTGCCGCTGGCCGAAGCCCGCAAGCTGAACTTGCCCTTCATTACCGAAGTGGTGCTGGCCGAAGTGCAGGCCATGGCCTTGGGCGAGGATCTATCCGCCACGGTCCCGTTTTTCGACAATTCGACCGGCGTGTCGACCTTCCGGCGGATTGCCTGACCCCGCAAGATGAAAAAAGTCCGGGCAAGTTATGCCCGGACAGTCCAACAGGGAGGAACTCTGCGTCATAACCCCGACGCAGGAGGGATCTGGAGAACAATCATCCTATTACACTAACATTGCTATCGATTCTGGCAACAATAAGACTGTCACGTGACCGTCATGAGGCCAGACGATACCCGCCCGATTCCGTGACCAGAAGCGACGCGTTCGAAGGATCGGGTTCGATTTTTTGCCGCAGCCGGTAGATATGCGTTTCCAGCGTATGCGTCGTGACGCCCGCGTTATAGCCCCAAACCTCGTGCAACAGCACATCGCGCGGCACCACGCCTTCAGGTGCGCGATACAGGAATTTCAGGATATTCGTCTCTTTCTCTGTCAGGCGAATCTTGCGGTCTTTCTCGTCGATCAGCATTTTCTGCGCGGGCTTGAACATATACGGGCCAAGCTGGAACACGGCGTTTTCCGATTGCTCGTGCTGGCGCAGTTGCGCGCGCAGACGGGCCAGAAGGATCGGCAATTTGAATGGCTTGGTGATGTAGTCATTCGCCCCGGAATCAAGGCCCAGAATGGTATCGGCGTCCGAATCATGCCCCGTCAGCATGACAACGGGCGATTTGAACCCGGCCTTGCGCATGCGCTTGCACAGCTCGCGCCCATCTGTGTCGGGCAGGCCCACATCCAGCACCGCAAGGTCAAACTGGCCGGCGCGCACCTGTTCCATCGCGGCAGCGCCATCTGCGGCTTCGAACACGTCGAATTCGTCGGTCATGACCAGTTGCTCCGCCAGGGCCTCGCGCAGGTCGTCATCGTCATCCACCAAAAGGATACGGTTCAGCTTGGGCATGGTATCGGTGCTCCATTCGGGTTGCTTTGATGGATATGTCGGTGCGCGCCCCGCAACTGCAACAAATGCTACAGACCGGTCACGCCCATGTGTCGTATTTGCAGGTTTTGTTTCAATTTCACCGCAAGCGGACTAGATGTCTTGAAACGGGAAAGGGGCAGGCATGGCGTTCGGGCTTTCATTGGTGGAACGGATCAACCGCGCGCGGGCGGATTTGCGGCTTGGTGTGCCGATTGTGCTGTCCGGAGCGCAGGGTCCGGCACTGGTCATGGCAGCGGAAACCGCGACCGCCGACCGGCTGGACGCCTTGCGCGACCCCGGCCTAGTGCTGGCGATCACCCGCCACAGGGCCGAAACCCTGAAAGCCCGCCCCTATGACGGCGATCTGGCGCGCATCATCGTGCCGCGCGACGGCGGGTTGGGCTGGTTGCGCGCCATGGCAGACCCCGCTGACGACCTGCGCCACCCGATGAAAGGCCCGTTCCACTGCGCCCGCGACGGCACGGCAGACCTGCACCGGGCCGCGATTGCGCTGGTGAAAACAGCGCAGCTATTGCCAGCGGCATTGGTGCTGGAAAGCCCGCCCGCCGCGCTGATTGCGGGCAATGATCTGACCGAACTGCCCTTTGACCTGTTGGCAGAGGCGCTGGCCCGCGAAAGCCAGCTTGCCCCCGTGGTCAATGCACGTCTGCCCATGGTCGCGTCACAAGCTGGGCGCGTACACATCTTCCGCCCACGCGACGGCGGGGAAGAACATTACGCCATCGAAATTGGCCAGCCCGACCGCACGAAACCGGTCTTGGCGCGGCTGCATTCGGCCTGCTTTACCGGCGATGTGCTGGGCAGCCTGAAATGTGATTGCGGGCCACAGTTGAACGCGGCCTTGGCGCAAATGGGGGCCGAGGGCGCAGGTGTGCTGCTTTACCTGAATCAGGAAGGGCGGGGCATTGGTCTGGCAAACAAGATGCGCGCCTATTCGCTGCAAGATCAGGGCTTTGACACGGTCGAGGCCAATCACCGCCTTGGCTTTGAGGATGACGAGCGCGATTTTCGCATCGGTGCCGGGCTGTTGCGGCAGATGGGATTCGGTCAGGTGCGTTTGCTGACCAACAACCCGCGCAAGGTCGATATGCTAAATGCCCACGGGCTAAAGGTTGTTGACCGCGTGGCCCTGCGAGTGGGCGAAACCGCACAGAACGCGCGCTATCTTGCAACCAAGGCTGCGAAATCGGGGCATCTGCTGTGACGCGTTTTGACATGGTGCTGACCCGGCAAGGGCTGCGCTTTCGGGGCCGCTTGTTCCGCTGCACCATCGGCCGCGGCGGCATCCGCACAGACAAGCGCGAAGGCGACGGCGCCACGCCCACCGGCACGCACCGAATAGTCGGCATGCTGTATCGGCCCGACCGCATGGCCCGCCCGACCGATTGGGCCGTGCCCATCGGCCCGCGCGACCTGTGGTCGGACGACCCAAAGCATGAGGATTACAACCTGATGGTCCGCGCGCCCTACCCATTCAGCCATGAAAAGCTGCGCCGCGCCGATCCGATGTATGATCTTGTTATCCTGACCGGCTGGAACTGGCCGCGCGCCGAGCGCGGGCGCGGCTCTGCGATCTTTATCCACCAATGGCGCGGGCAAGGGCGGCCCACGGCGGGCTGTATCGGGCTGGACCGGGGCGATTTACGGCAAATCGCCCGCGGGATTCGCTATGAAACGCGGCTGATTGTGCCGGATCATCTGGCCAACGGCTAGACATTGGCCCGCTTAGGTTGCGCGGCGTGTCATGCCACCTTGTCGCCCAACCCCGAAATTGCCTGAATCAGGTTGTCCTCTGTCACCTCTTGGGCGGTGAACTCGCGCATGATACGGCCGCTGAACATGGCAACAATCCGATCGGACACGCGCAGCACCTCTGGCATTTCCGAACTGATGACGATGACCGCGTAACCTTGCGCCGCAAGCTCTCGGATCAGGTTGTGGATTTCCGATTTCGACCCCACGTCGATGCCGCGCGTGGGTTCGTCCACGATCAGCACATCGGGGCGCATGGACAGCCATTTGCCAATGACGATCTTCTGCTGGTTCCCACCCGATAGGTTCTTCACGGTCTGTCGCCAGCCCGGCGTGCGAATATCCAGCTTGTCGCGGTATTGGTCGAAAATCGCGATTTCGGCCCCGTCGCTGACGAAAGGCCCCGCCGTCAGGTCATCGACCTGCGGCAAGGTCATGTTGTCGCGGCAATTCATACCCAGCACCAAGCCCTGATCCTTGCGGTCCTCTGGCACAAGCGAAATGCCGTGGCGCACAGCGTCGATGGGCGACTTGATCTGAACCTCTTGCCCGTTGATCCAAATCTGCCCGGCCGAGGGCGTGCGCAGCCCAAAAATGGTTTCGGCAATCTCTGTCCGGCCCGCGCCGACAAGCCCGTAGAAGCCCAGCACCTCGCCCTTGCGCAGTTTGAAGCTGACATCTTCGAACAGATCGCCGCAGGCCAGCCCCTGCACTTCCAGTGCAACATCGCCCAAGTCATGGGTGACAGGCCTGCGCGACAAATCCAGACTGCGCCCGATCATCATCTTGGTCACGGCATCTTCGTTGGTTTCGGCGGTGGTCACCGTGCCCCGATACTGCCCGTCGCGCAAAACGGTGATGCGGTCGGTGATCTTGAAGATCTCTTCCATCCGGTGCGAGATATAAATGATCCCCACGCCCTGCTTTTGCAGCCCGGCAATCACCTGAAACAAAACCACCTTTTCGGAATCGGTCAGCGACGCGGTGGGTTCGTCGAAGATGACCGCGCGGGGCGACACGGTCAGCGCGCGGCCGATCTCGACCATCTGTTGGTTGGCAAGGGACAGGTCGCCCACGCGGGTTTTCGCGTTGAACCCGACATTGAGCGTTTTCAGGATGGCGTCTGTCTCGGCATATAGCTTGTCCCAATCGACACGCCCGAAACTTTTCAGCGGCAACTCACCCAGAAAGATATTCTCGGCCACGGTCAGTTCACCGGCAAGGCTCAGCTCTTGGTGGATGAACACCACCCCCAAGGCCTTGGCCTGTTTGGGCGAGGTCATGGTGACGGGTTCTTCGCCAACAAAGATCTGCCCTTCATTGGGGGAATGAATGCCGCCCAGAACCTTCATCAAGGTGGATTTGCCCGCGCCATTCTCGCCCATCAGGGCGTGCACTTCGCCGGGGCGAACATCGAAAGACACGTCATCCAGTGCGCGCACGCCGGGAAAGGTTTTGACAATGCCCTCAAGGCGTAGAACCGGTGTTTGCTCGGTCATATCTTCAACTCCCCTTGGCCCTGACGGTTCAATTGGCGGTCCAAGACCAGCACGGCGATCAGAATCAGGCCGATCACAAGGTTCACGGTCTGCGTGTCGGCGCCGATATGGCCCAAGCCCTTGCGCAACAATTGAATGGCAATCACGCCCCCAAGGGTAGAGATGATGGACCCATATCCCCCTGCCAGCTTGGTGCCGCCCAGCACGACGGCGGTGATGGCCCATAGTTCATACAGCATCCCGTCATTGGGGTTTACCGACCCGCTTTCAGAATAGAACACAACCGCCGACAATGCGGCCAGAAAGCCGATCAGTATGAAGTTCCACAAGAAATGCGGACCCACGCGGATACCGGCATTCACCGCCGCCTCTCGGTTGTTGCCAATGGCATAGGCGTTGCGGCCATGAACGGTTTTGGTCATCAGCAGCCACAGCACAAGCGCCGTGCCCAGCAGGAACCATGTCGCGGTATGTAGGCCCAGAAACTGCGCTTCGGCGAAATCGACCAAGGTCCAGTTCAGGTGGCTGGTGGGTTGTTCACCGTTGAACATGAACACAATGCCTCGAAAGCCCAGCATCGCGCCCAGCGTGACGATGAAGGCATCGACCCCGGTTTTCCACACAATGATGCCGTTAATCGCCCCCATGATAACCCCCGTCGACAGCGCGAACAGCCATGCCAGCAGGATCGCCCAATCGCCCAAGTCCTGCATGAAGGGCCATGTCAGGCTTTCCAGCAGGACAATGGCCGCAAGGGCAAAGGTTGCCCCCACGCTTAGGTCGATATTGCCGTTAATCATGATAATCGTCATGCCCAGCGCGATAATCCCGATAGGGGCGGATTGCTTCAGCACCAGAAGCATGTTGTCCACGGCCAGAAACGGTTTGTCAGAGGACGACAACACATCGCCGATGACAGAGAAAAACACCAATTCCAGCAGGATGAAGCCCCAGATCGCGCTGCGTTTTAGTAGGTCTTTGCGGTTGGTCATGTCACAGCGTCCTTATGCAATCGGGGACCACAAACGGCCCCGCTTGGCGGCGACATCCAGCCAGACGGCAAGGATGATGATGGCCCATGTCACGATGTACTGAACGTAGAAATCCAGCCCCACCAACAACAGTCCGTTCTGGATAAACCCAAGGATCAGCACACCGATCACGGTCTTGAACACGGTGCCCGACCCGCCCAAAAGCGACGCCCCGCCAAGGATGACAGCGGCCAGAACCTCTAGCTCCATCCCCTGCCCCACGGTGTTCTGGCTGCCCAAGCTGCGGCTGGCCTGCAACAGCCCCGCCACGGCCACGCAGAACGCGGAAATCAGGTAAGTATAAAACACCACCCGCGCGCGCGGGATGCCGGAAAAGGTTGCCGCCTGTCCATTGCCGCCCACGGCATAGACCTTGCGCCCGAACGGGGTTTTTGCCAGCAGTATGGCCAGCAGCGCCGCCAAGGCCGCGAGAATCAGGATCGGCACGGGAATGCCCATGATGCGTTCCTGCCCGAAAACCGAGAACCAAGTTTCTGACTTTTCGGCAATATCCATGTTCTTGCCGCCCGACCATGTCAGCGTCAGCCCATGGATGGCAGACAGCATTCCCAGCGTTACGATCAAGGAATTGAGCTTTAGATACCCTACCAGAAACCCGATAAACGCGCCCAGGCACAAGGTCAGCGCGAACATGGCCGGGATGGCCAGCGCCGGGCCGATCTTGTCGTGCAAGTCCAGCACTACGATGGTGGAAAACGACATCATGGACCCCACGGACAGGTCCAGATTGCCGCCGATCACCACGAAGGTGACGCCCAGCGCCATGACCCCCAGAATTGCCGAGGACCGGATCACACCCGCGATATTGTCGACCGCGATAAACCGTTGGTTGGCCAGCGCGAAGCCGATCATGAACACCGCAAAGGCAATCAGAATGCCCTGTTTGCCCAGCAGCCTGCCGATATCCTGCTTTGTCATCTGCATTTGCTTTCCTCCCAAAGGCCGCGCTCAGACCAGCGTCATGCCCCCGTCAATCATTATGATCTGGCCAGTCATGTAGTCGCTGTCACGAGAGGCCAGAAAAGTTGTCGTTCCGGTAATGTCATGTGGCGTGGCAACACGCCCTTTCAGAATGTCGGCGGAAAACTCTTCCATTGCCTGACCGGGCCGTTCGGCGGCACCAATGGCCATCAGGTCTTGGTCGACCTGCTCCCACATTTCCGTGGCGACCACGCCGGGCGCGAAACCTGTCACGGTAATATCATGCGCCGCCAAATCGCGCGCGCCCGATTGAGTCAGCGCCACCACGGCCCATTTACTGGCACAATAGGGTGCCACGTTACCAAAGCCCTGACGGCTGGCAATGCTGGCCGTGTTCACGATCTTGCCGCCGGTGCCTTGCGCGATCATCTGGCGCGCGGCTTCCTGCATTCCGATCAGGCAGCCCAGCCCGTTTATGGCCATGATGAAATTCCAGTTATCTTCGGTCACATCCAGAAAGTTCATCGGCTTGTTCACGCCGGCATTGTTGAATTTCACATCCAGACGGCCAAAGCGGTCCACGGTATGCGCAATCATGGCGCGGACCTGGTCGCGGTCGGTCACATCCACGGCGGCGTGAGCGACCTTTGCGCCCGTCGCTGCGGCGCGGGCGGCGTTTGCATCGGCCACTTCCTGCACCTTTGCCGCGTTGATATCGGCAAAACAGACATGCGCGCCTTCGTCCAGAAGCGCCTCTCCGATTGCGCGGCCTATGCCCTGCGCAGCCCCTGTCACGATACAGGACCGTCCTGCAACACGCGCCATGTCGCCCTCGTCGGTTATGTGTGGAAAAGTGCCAAAAAACGCGGGGCAGCCTTGGCCGCCCCGCGCCCCCTGGGATGGATCAGAACACCGGCTTGGTGAACTCGTCCATGTTGTCTTGGGTGATCTTCGGCGTGTCGAAATAGTTCAGGAACGGCACGTCTTCGCCGCTCAGCACGTCGATGGCGGTTTGCAGCGCGGCCTCGGCATCATCTACCGGGGACTGGTAGATTGACCCCCAGTAGTCGCCGTCGGCCATGGCGTCATAGCCCACGGCGAAATTGGTCGCGCCAACGAAGATGATCCCGTCGCGCCCGGCATCTTTGGCCGCGTTCAATGCGCCAACGCCCATGTTGTCGTCACCCGCGTAGACGCCATCAATGTCGTCATACTTGACAAGGAAGGCTTCCATCACCTGCTGAGATTTTTCGCGGTTCCAGTCGCCCGGCTGGGTTTCGACCAGCATCACGTTAGGGCAGACTTCGGGCAGACGATCCTCGAACCCCTTGGCGCGTTCGATTGCGGTGGTGTAGCCCGGCTGACCGGAAATCTGCACCACGCGGGCCTCGTCCTCGATCCCCATATCGGTGAACTTGTCACACATGATCTCTGCCGAGCGGGACCCTTGGGTGATGTTGTCAGGGCCAGAGAAGGACGCCACAAAATCGAACCCGCTTTCGGCAATGTTCGAATTGGTGACAATGACCGGAATATCAGCCTGCGCCGCGCGGCGCACAGCCGGGATCACGGCTTCGCCATTCGTCGGCCAGATGATGATTGCGTCCACTTCCTGTTGAATCAGGTCATCCATCTGCGCCAGCTGGCGCGCCACGTCGCCGCCGGCGTCCAGAACGACCGCGTTCACGTCCGGGTTTGCTTCGGCGGCGGCAATGAAAGCCCGCTCATAAGTGGTCTGATAGCTGTCAACACCCACGTTGTTCTGGGTAATGCCGATATTCATGGTGTCTGCACTTGCGGCGGCACCGATCAGCGCCGTGCTGCACGCCAAGGCCAGTTTTGCTGTTGTCTTCATATCGTTTTCCTCCCGTGTGAATTCGTATGCGATCGCAAGCCTCCCAGCATCGGAGCACAACAGGCTCTGACCGAACGCCCCTAGAGTCATCGCGATTCTGGCGCGTCATGCCTCTGACAATTTATCAACTTTGGATAGTTTTATTATCATTTTGGATTTTTTGGCGATATTTTTGGCATCCGATTTGAGCGAATTCAAACAGGAGAGATCCCATGCGCGTCAGATTGCCGCCAGACCAACACTTAGATTTTGGGAAAATGAAACACAGCACGGCACGAAATATTCAAACCGGACAATCCGTGGCAGTCCAGCCGCGCGATGCTGCTGTGGCCTTGAACGACCCCGATGTGGACCGGGTAGCTGATTTTCTAAGCGATCTTCTGGTCGAGTTGGACAGCGGGCTAGAACCCAGCACGCCCAACCCGCATTTGCGGATGATCCTGCACCTGATGCGCAGCCATTCGGAAGGGCGGATCGTCTCGCCCTCGTCGCTGGTTGCCTCTGCGGGCGTGCCCTATGCCACGGCCACCCGCAAACTGGCAGAGGTGGAAGCAGCTGGCCTGATCGACCGCCGCGCGCGCACCCGCACCGGAAAAAGCCATTCCTTACACCCCAGCGCCAACCTGCTGGAAGGGTTCAGCCAATTGGCAGACCGCATCGACCGGCTTGCACGGCAGTCCTTTGGTCTGGCCGGGCCAGCACCCGAAACCACGGATTACTATTTCGGCGGATCATACCAGCCCGGCCGCGCCGCCATTGCCCCGCCGCGCGCCCTGCCAGAACCGCTGAAACTGTCGGGGGGTTTGCGCATTCTGGTGCATGGCGACCCGACCTTCATGGTCATGGAAGGGCTAAAACGCCAATTTGAACAAATCGTTGGCACCACCATTCATCAGCGTGCTTTCAGCATCGACCGGCTGCGCGAAGAAGCGTTGCGCAACGCCGAACGCCCCAAAAGCCGTTACGATCTGATCGCCGTGGACCTGCCTTGGGTGGGCGAGTTCGTAGAGAAGGGCGTCATCCGCCCGCTGGACGGGGTTATGGACGTGGCGCGACTGGACCCGGCCGATTTTCACACAGCCGGGTGGCGCGCTGCGCATTGGGACGGTCGCCCCTACGGCGTGCCCAGCCAGACCACGCCGGAACTGATGTTCTACCGCAAGGACTGGTTCGCCAATGAGGGGCTGGAGCCGCCCACAACCACAGATGCCGTGATCGCCGCCGCGCGCCAGTTGCACAACCCGCAGCGGGGCCGCTACGGGGTGGCATGGAATGCCGCGCGCGGCACGGCGCTGGGGCATACATTCATGATGACCTGCGGTGCCTTCGGCCAGCCGATAATCGATATGCCCCGCATTGCTGGCGGGTATGACACTGACCGTCTGGCGCAAGGCGGGTTCACCCCAACGCTGAACACCGATCGCGCCCTGGAAGCAGCTGATTACCTGATGCAGCTTCTGGATTACTCACCGCCCGATATTCTATCCATGTCATGGTATGAGAGGGTGCGCCCCTACGGTGCGGGCCATGTGGCCATGGCCTATGGCTACACGCTGCTGGCCCCGTATTTTGAGCTGAACGAAAACAGCCCCGCGCATGGCAATACCGGGTATCTGCCGCATCCACATGGGCCGAAAGGCAACCCGATTGCGCCGGTGGGGGGTTATGTTCTGTGCGTGCCGGCCAATCTGGCGGAAGAGCGCATTGACGATACTGTCGAAGCGCTTGTCACCTTCACCTCGCCCGGCGCGCAGAAGCTATACGCCCAGAACGGCAGCCGGACAGAGCCGCGCTATTCCGTAGGCGCAGACCCAGAGGTGCGGCGCTTGTCGCCCATTTTCGGGCTGCTGGACCAGATGTCATGGCGTGACGAGCTGCAATTCTGGCCGCGCCCGCCGATTCCGCAAGTGTCGGACATCATCGACCTGTGCGGGCGCGAGCTGCACGACATGCTGCGGGGGATCGTCACCCCGCGCGACGCCTTGGACCGTGTGCAGTCCGAGGCAGAGAAAATCCTGAAATCCAAGGTCACTTAGGGAGGACACCATGGACCCCAACCGCCTGAAGGGCAAAAACATCCTGATTACCGGTGCCGCGCGCGGCATGGGTGCCGCCAATGCCGAAGCCTTTGCCGCCCAAGGTGCCAATGTCTGCCTTGGCGACCTGTCGCTGGAAGAAGCGCAAGAGGTGGCCGACCGCATCAACGCCGCCGGAAACGGCAAGGCCATCGCGGTCAAGATGGATGTCACCAAGCGCGAGGACAACGCCGCCGTCGTTGCCGCCACGGTTGACGCCTTCGGGTCCATCAATGTCGGCCTGTTCAATGCGGGCCTGAACAAGCCCCGGTTCTTCATGGATATCGATGAAGACAACTGGGACATGATCATGAATGTGAACACCAAGGCGATGTGGCTGGGCATGCAAGAGGTCGCGCGCCAGATGATCGCGCAAGGCCCGCAGGACAAGCCCTATAAGCTAGTCAATGTCGGCTCTATCGCCAGCCGCAAACCGCTGGTGGATGTGACGGTTTACTGCACCTCGAAATACGGCTGTCTGGCGCTGACCGAATGCGGCGCGCTTGGGCTGGCGGAACATAACATTACCGTCAATGGCTACGCGCCCGGCGTGGTGGTCACGCCGCTATGGGAACAGCTGGACAAAGATTTGGTCGAAATCGGCTTCAAGGAACGCGCGGGCCAAGCCTATGACGACATTGTCGCGAACAATCTGGTCATCAAGCGCGTGTCCTACCCCAAGGATGTGGTCGGCACGGCGTCGTTCCTATGCTCCGATGACAGCGACTACATGACTGGCCAGATGATCTCTATCGATGGTGGCTGGGTTACAAAGTAACCCGTTGTTTTTATTTGCTTCCTACCCATGAGCGGGCGTGCCTTGCACACCCGAAAGGAGACCTTCATGACACGCGCCCTGATGCCGAACCTTCTGACCCCGCAAGACCTGAAGCCCAATTGGGAATGGCGTGATCGCTTGCCCGCTTGGGGCCATACCTCGGTCGATTTCGAACGCCGGGTCGACCATGACCGCCTGCGCCGCTACCGGCTGGCGCGCACCCGGCAAAGCTTGCAGAACTCGCCCGCCGGGTCGCTGCTGTTGTTCGATGTGAACAATATTCGCTATGTCAGCGCCACCAAGATCGGCGAATGGGAACGCGACAAGATGTGCCGTTTCTGCCTGCTGACCGGCGATGACAGCCCCTATGTGTGGGATTTCGGCTCGGCTGCCGTGCACCATCAGCGCCATTCCGACTGGCTGGAACCGGACCATTGCTTGGCCGGTGTGGTCGGTATGCGCGGCACCATCCCGCCCGAATTTGGGCTGATGAAGAAATACGCCAAGATGATCGCCCAGCTCATCAAGGATGCGGGCATGGCCGATATGCCGGTGGGCGTGGATTACGCCGAAACCGCTATGTTCCATGCGCTTCAGGAAGAAGGCATCAAGGTCATCGACGGCCAGCAGATCATGCTTGCCGCGCGCGAAATCAAGAACTGGGACGAGATCCAGCTTCTGACGCAGGCCGCTGCGATGGTCGATGGCGTCTACCACATGATCTACGAAGAACTGAAACCCGGCGTGCGCGAGAACGACATCGTGGCACTCTCGAACAAGCTGCTGTATGAGATGGGGTCGGACGATGTGGAAGCGATCAACGCCATTTCAGGCGAGCGGTGCAACCCGCATCCGCATAACTTTACCGACCGGCTGATCCGGCCCGGCGACCAGTGCTTCTTTGACATTCTGCAAAGCTATCAGGGCTACCGCACCTGCTACTACCGCACCTTCAACGTGGGCCGCGCAACACCGGCGCAGAACGACGCCTATGTGAAGGCGCGTGAATGGATCGATGCGTCGATTGCCATGATCAAACCGGGTGTCACCACCGACAAGGTGGCCGAAGTCTGGCCCACCGCGGAATCCTTGGGCTTCCCGAACGAGGATGCCGCCTTCGGGCTGCAATTCGGCCACGGTCTGGGGCTGGCGCTGCACGAGCGGCCCATCATCAGCCGCGCGGTCAGTCTGGACCACCCGATGGAAATCCAGACCGGCATGGTCTTTGCGCTGGAAACCTATTGCCCCGCCGCCGATGGCTATTCCGCCGCCCGGATTGAGGAAGAGGTGGTCGTCACGGAAACCGGTTGCGAGGTGATCAGCCTGTTCCCGGCCGAAGAATTGCCGATTGCGAACCGCTACTGATCGGGCGTGGAAGGGGGGCTGTCTGCCCCCCATCCGGCCCAAGGGCCGGATTCCCCCCGAGGATATTTTTGCAAGGATGAAACAAGCGTCCCTGCGGGGGCTGAAGGGATAAGCCGATGGCCAAGGCCAAGACCAATACCGAAGACTACTTGCGAATGTATACCCAGATGGTGCGCATCCGCACCTTCGAGGATAACGCGAACCAGCTTTACCTGTCCGCCAAGATGCCGGGCCTGACGCATATGTATTCCGGCGAGGAAGCGGTGGCCGTGGGCATTTGCGAAGCGCTGACGGATGACGACCGCATCACCAGCACCCACCGGGGCCACGGGCATTGCGTGGCCAAGGGCGCGGAATTCAAGGAAATGTTCTGCGAGTTGCTGGGCAAGGCCGAGGGCTATTGCCGGGGCAAGGGCGGGTCAATGCATATTGCCGACCAAAGCCACGGCAACCTTGGCGCGAATGCCATTGTCGGCGGGTCCATGGGCATTGCCACAGGGTCCGCCCTGCGCGCCAAGCTGCAAGGGTCAGACGACGTGACCGTGTGTTTTTTTGGCGACGGCGCGACCGCGCAAGGGCTGTGGTACGAGGTGATGAACATGGCGGCACTCTGGAAGCTGCCGGTCATCTATGCCTGCGAGAATAACGGCTATTCCGAATACACCAAGACAGAGGAAATCGCCGCCGGGTCCATCACCGCGCGGGCCGAAGCCTTCGGGATCGAAAGCCACCAGGTCGATGGGCAGGATGTGCTGGCCGTCAATGAACTGACGCAAAAGCTGGTCGCCCGTGCGCGCAAGGGGGAAGGGCCGTTCTTCATCGAGTTGATGACCTATCGCTACCACGGCCACCATGTCGGCGACATCAACCGCGAATATTACCGATCCAAGGACGAAGAAAAGGACTGGAAAGACAACCGCGACCCGATCGTGCGGTTCCGGGGCTACTTGGTCGAACAAGGCATCGCATCCGAGGAGGAGATCGAGGCGATCAATGCGGCGGTCGAGAAGGACGCAGCCGATGCCGTCGCCTATGCCGAAGCTGCCGCCTACCCCGATGTGTCCGAAGTGGACATGCATATTTACGCCGCCTGAGGAGGAAAGATCATGCGCGAGATTACCCTGTCGCAGGCCGTAAACGAGGCGATTGCCGAGGAAATGCGCCGCGATCCGACCGTGTTCCTGATGGGCGAAGATGTGGCCGAGGCGGGCACGCCCTTCAAGGTGCTGTCGGGCCTTGTCGAGGAATTCGGAACCGAGCGCGTATTGGATACACCGATTTCCGAACCCGGATTCGTGGGCATGGCCGTCGGCGCCGCGATGACCGGCGCGCGCCCCATCGTGGACCTGATGTTCGGCGATTTCATCTATCTGGTCATGGACCAGCTTTGTAATCAGGCCGCCAAGCAACATTACATGTCGGGCGGCAAACTGACCGTGCCGATGGTGTTGCGCACGAATATGGGCGCGACGCGCCGCTCTGCCGCGCAGCATAGCCAAAGCCTGCAAGCCATCGTGGCGCATATTCCGGGGCTGAAAGTGGCCATGCCTTCATCAGCCTATGAAGCCAAGGGGCTGATGAAAACCGCCATCCGCGACAATAACCCGGTGGTGATTTTCGAAGACAAGCTGATGTATCAGGACAAGGCCCCTGTGCCGGAGGAGGAATATCTGATCCCCTTCGGCCAAGCGCATATCAAGCGCGAAGGGTCCGACATTACGCTGATCGGCACGTCTTCGATGGTGCAGGTGGCTGAAAAAGCCGCCGAGATGCTGGCCGCCGAAGGCATAAGCGCCGAGGTCATCGACCCGCGCACCATTGTGCCCTTGGATGAAGCAACGTTGCTGGACAGCGTAAAGAAAACCAGCCGCGCGATTGTCATAGATGAGGGCCATCAAAGCTATGGCGTAACCGCCGAGATCGCATCGCGCCTGAACGAAAAGGCATTCTACCATCTGGATGCACCTGTGCTGCGCATGGGGGCTATGGATGTGCCGGTGCCGTTCAGCCCCGCGCTGGAAGATATCACCGTGCCGACGCCCGAAGGCGTGGCCGCGAATGCGCGCAAGCTCTGCGCAGGAGAGATGATCCATGCCGCATGATGTGACAATGCCTCAACTGGGCATGGCGCAGGACGCGGGGCGTATCGTCGCCTGGCTGAAAGCGCCGGGCGACGCGGTTGCCAAGGGCGATGCCCTGTTCGAGGTCGAAACCGACAAGGCCACGATGGAGGTAGAGGCGCAGGCTTCGGGCTACTTGACCGGCGTTCTGGCCGATGAAGGCGATGACGTGCCTGTGGGGCAAGTGATCGCGCGCATCTCCGACAGTGCCGAGGATGACAGCCCTGCGCCTGCTGCCGCCCCGGAAGCCGCGCCTGTAAGCGACGCCCTGCCAGAGGGCCAACAGATCACCATGCCGCAGCTTGGCATGGCGCAAGATAGCGGGCAGATGGTGGGCTGGCTGGTCGAACTGGGCGCGCAGGTCGGCCCGGATGATCTGCTGTTCGAGGTCGAAACCGACAAAGCCACGATGGAAGTGCCCGCAGGGGCCAGCGGCTATCTGGCCGCGACCTTGGCGCAGCCGGGAGAGGATGTGGCCGTCGGCGCACCCGTGGCGATCCTGACCGCAGAGGCGCCGGAAAACCCCGTTGCGCGCGCGGCAGCAGATGTAGGCCCATCATCGCCCCCCGCCCCGGTGCCACCCGAACCAAAAGCCCCGCCACCCAGGGCCGCGGAAGCCGCAACACCCCCCAAAGCGCCGGTCCCAAAGGGCGGGCGCATTCTGGCGTCGCCCAAGGCGCGGCGCTTGGCATTGCAACAGGGGCTGGACCTGTCGCGCTTGGTAAAAGCGGGCCACCCGCAGCCTTATCATGTCGCCGATCTGGAGGTGCTGCGCGCCCTGCCCAATGCCGCGGCCCCGCAGGCCGCAAGCCAAACCAGCCGCCGCCTGACCGCACGGGTCAAACACCCGGCTTTGGACGTGTTCCTGAACTGGGCGCAGGCGCAAGGGCTGGACAACCCCGATGCCGCCTTGGCGGGGCTGCTGGGCAAAGGGCATGTCGCAACGTTGGGCATAGAGCGGGCAGGCCGCCTGCAAAGTTTCACCATCGCGCACCGCCTGTCGCAGGTTGCCGAAACCCAAGACGCGCCCGCCCTGATCTTGCGCGATCTGCGCGACAGTTTCGTGCAGGACGTGGATCTCGGGGCAGAGAATACGCCCGTGCTGACGCTGCTGCCAAAAGGCAAAGGGCTACTGCTGGTGCTGGAATGCGCGCCCGACCACCTAAGCGCGGCAGACGCAATCGAGCTTTTGAACACTGTTGCAGGACGCGTGGCGCAACCGCTTCGCCACCTGCAGTAAAGGGGACCGACATGGACCACACCGATCTTTATATCAACGGCGCATGGGTGCAGACCGACACGCGGTTTGACGTCATCAACCCGGCAACCGAAACCGTTCTGGCCTCTGTCGCCAGTGCCGAACTCGAACATGCCGACGCCGCGCTGGACGCCGCCGAAGCCGCGATGGCCGATTGGGCCAAGCGCACCCCGCGCGAACGCTCGGAAGTGCTGCGCCGCGCGTGGGAGTTGATGACCGCGCGGCTGGATCACTTCGCGCATCTGATTACGCTGGAAAACGGCAAGGCAGGCGCGGACGCACGGGGCGAGGCGACCTATGCCGCCGAATTCTTCCGCTGGTTCGCAGAGGAAGCCGTCCGCGCCGATGGGATGATTACCCATGCCCCCAGCAGCGGCGCGCGGATCATGGTGCAGCACAAGCCCGCCGGGCTGGCGGTGCTGATTACGCCTTGGAACTACCCCGCTGCGATGGGCACACGCAAGATTGCGCCCGCGCTGGCGGCAGGCTGCGCGGTCATCATCAAACCCGCGTCAGAGACGCCGCTGACCATGCTGGCGCTGATGCCGCTTCTGGCAGAGGCCGGCGTGCCGCCCGGCCTTGTGAATGTGCTGCCCTCGAAGCGCACGGGGGCGCTTGTGGACCACATGCTGCATGACCCGCGCGTGCGGGTGGTCAGCTTCACCGGGTCCACCGGTGTCGGGCGCACATTGCTGAAAGGGGCCGCCGACCAAGTGTTGAAACCGGCGATGGAACTGGGCGGCAACGCGCCCGTGCTCGTGTTTGACGATGCCGATATGGATACGGCAATCGAGGGCACGATGCTGGCCAAAATGCGCAACCTGGGCGAGGCCTGCACCGCCGCGAACCGCATATACGTTCACGCCGACATTGCCCCAGAGTTTACCGCCCGGCTGACCGCCGCCATGTCGGCGCTGAAACTGGGTGACGGCACCGACCCGTCGGTCGATGTTGGCCCGCTGGTGAATGCCGCAACCCGCGACAAGGTGGCCGCGTTCGTGGCCGATGCCGTCGCCAAGGGCGCCAAGGTCGAGTGCGGCGGCGTGGTGCCAGAGGGCACAGGCTATTTCTACCCGCCGACCGTGCTGTCGAACGTTCCCGAAAACGCCGATTGCGTGCAGGATGAAATCTTTGGTCCGGTTGCCGCGATACAGACCTTTAGCGACCAAGAAGACGTGATCGCCCGCGCCAACAACACCGAATATGGGCTGGTCGCCTATGTGTTCTCGGGCGATTTCAAGCGCGCGTTGCAGGTCTGCGAGCGGTTGGATTACGGCATGGTTGGCCTCAATCGCGGGTTGGTCAGCGACCCGGCAGCCCCCTTTGGCGGGACCAAGCAATCCGGGCTGGGCCGCGAAGGCGGGCATGAGGGGATGCTGGAATTCATGGAAACGCAATATATCTCGGCCAGTTGGTAAGGGGGCATCATGGACCTGAAAGCAAGCCCCAGCACCAAGAGCTACGCCGCCAACAAGGGCGTTGATCTGGAAGAACTGGCCCGAAAAACCGGGCGCAGCACCTTGGGCCGAGAGGATGTTGACGCACACCTGGGCGGCAACGCACCTGCCATGGGCGGGCCGGACCAGTCCCGTTATTGGGCTGTGGACCATGCCGCGCAGGGGCCTGTGTCCGAAGAACCGCTGTCGCGCATGGCCAAGGTTGCCGCCGCGAACCTGAGCGCGGCACATGCGTTGATCCCGCAGGTCACGCATCATGACCGCGCCGATATCTCTGCGGTGGATGCGTTGCGCAAAGCGTGGCGCGCAGAGGCGCAGGCGCGCGGGCTAAAACTGACCGCGCTTGCGTTTCATGTCATGGCGCTGGCGCAGTGCTTGCGCGCGTTTCCACGGTTCAACGCTTCGCTTTCCGCCGATGGTGAGACGTTGATTCTGAAAGATTACGTGCATATCGGCATCGCCGTGGACACGCCCCATGGCTTGATGGTGCCGGTTATCCGCAACGCAGACCGCAAAGGGCTGTGGGAGCTGTCCGCCGAAATCGCGGACTTGGCCGCCCGCGCGCAGGCCCGCAAGATCGGCCCGGATGAGATGGGCGGCGCGTCCATGAGCATCAGCAATCTGGGCGGCATTGGCGGCATTGGGTTTTCGCCCATCGTCAACCCCCCGGAACTGGCGATTCTGGGCATCACCCGCACCGGAACCGTCACGCTCTGGGAGGGCGACACCCCCCGCCCGGTGCCGATGGTGCCGCTGGACCTGTCCTATGACCACAGGGTTATCAACGGTGCCGATGCCGCGCGGTTCATGGCGCGCTATTGCCAGCTTCTTGCAGACCCGCGCAATATGATGGTCTGAGATGTTGCATGGCCCGCGCGCGCTGCCCTGACGGTTCGATTACCCGGCCACGGTAAGGTGCCCCAGAATTCCCGGTTCAGGAGGCCCGACCATGTCAGAGCTATCGCCCCGCCTTGGGCTGCCGTTTTTGTTGCCCGCGCAGGCTCAGAAACACGTCACGCATAACGAGGCGCTGGAGACGCTTGATATCGTCGTGCATCTGACGCTGGAAGGGATCGCGGCTGTCACTCCGCCGGTCAGCCCCGGCACCGGGCAGGTCTGGGCACTGGGCACCGGTGCGACTGGCGATTGGTCGGGCAATGACGGGCGGTTGGCGGCATGGATGGGCGATGCGTGGCACTTCATCACGCCGCTGCCGGGGTGGTGCGCGGCAATGGGCACAACGCTATACATCTGGGACGGCACCGCATGGCAAATCGCAGCGCCTGACAGTCTGAACAATATGACGGGCATAGGCATCAATGCCAGCGCCGATGCGGTGAACCGGCTGGCGCTGTCCTCGGAGGCCAGCTTGTTCACGCATGATGGCGCGGGGCATCAGGTCAAGATCAACAAGGCGGGGGTGACGGATACCGCAAGCCTGTTGTTCCAAACCAACTGGTCGGGGCGGGCCGAACTGGGGACAGCAGGCAATGACGATTTCAGCCTAAAGGTCAGCGCCAATGGCAGCGCGTGGCACGAGGCGATGGTAATCGACGCCGCCAACGGTATGGCCAGCTTTCCCGCCGGTCTGGACGTGAACGGCACGCTGACCGGGACCGCCGTGACCCAAAGCGCAACCGATACCAGCGCGGACAGGCTGCTAAAGGTCGGCGATTTTGGGCTGGGTGCCATGACGCCCCCGGCGGTGTCGGACCTGACAACCGCCCTTGCAGCGGGGTTCTACAGCATTCCCGATATGGCCACGGCAACAGGCGTACCCGCAGGCCAAAGCGGCGCGGGCACGCTGCTGGTCATGGGTGCCGCGGCAGGGGCCACCTTTCTGCTGGGATTGCCGGTTGCCAGCGGGGCCGCGCAAGGGTTCTGGCTTGGGTCGCGCGCTGCGGCCACGGGGGCGATAACTTGGTCGAAACTTTGGACCTCTGCCAATACCACGGTCGATGCCAACGGTTTTCTGCGCGAAGCCTAAGCCGTGTCAGCCAAGGCGCATCAATTCTTCATGGCGCGCGATGGCGGTCTCGATATCGTCGAAGAACTCCAACACGCCATTGTGCAACACCAGCCCGCTGTTGCAGAAATTGCGCATGTCCGACATATTGTGACTAATCATGATGGCGTCGGCTTGCGCCATGCGGGCCTTGAACACTGTTTGGCTGCGTTCGCGAAAGCTTTTGTCGCCCGCGCCTGTGACCTCGTCAATCAGGTAGGTGTCAAAGGGAATGCCCATGGCCACCCCGAAGGACAGGCGCGACTTCATCCCCGCAGAATAGGTGCGCCAAGGCATGTTGAAATGCGTGCCGATCTGGGCGAATTCCTCGACGAACGCGGCTAGGGAATCCGTGTCGACGCCGTAGCACCGGGCCAGAAACCGCGTATTCTGAAGCCCGGTCATGTCGGGGTGAAAGCTGTTCGCGCCACCGATGGGCCACGAAATCTTGCCACGTCGGATGACATGGCCCGCCGTGGGCTGCATGGTGCCCGCGATGATCTGCATTAGCGTGGATTTCCCCGCGCCATTGCGCCCCAGCAACCCCAAGGACCGGCCCGGCGGCAGATCCAGTGTCAGATCTTTGAAAACGGTATGCTTGCCGCCCGGAATATCGAATGTTTTGCACAGGTTCTGAAGCTGGATCATGCGGCCTCGTCAGCCCCGGTCGCGCAGACTGTAATAGACCAGCGCGCCCACGGACCACGCCAATAGGCCGAAAAAAGCCGTCAAGGCCACCAGCAACAGCTTGCGCGGATACTCGTCGGTTTCTGCGGCCGTGGGCGCGATAAAGGTCGCCAGATACAGTTGTTGCCGTTCCGCCGCTGCACGGGCCTGGTTCAACGCGGTCAGCGACACATGGTAGATTTCCTCGGCGAATTGCACATCAACGCGCAGCCCTTCATAGGTTGCCAGCAAGCTGGGATAGCTGTCGTCATCCTGCGCAGTGCCGTTGCTAGAATAGCTGGCGCGTTCCCCCGCGATGCGTTCCTCTATGGCCCGAATGCGGCGATCAAGCTGCCGCACACGCGGGTCACTGGCATCGGTGGCTTGCAACAGCAAATCAAGATCGACCATCGCCTGCGCAAGCTGCTGCTGCAAATTTGCGACCACACCCATCCGCCCCTGAATATCGGCTTGCGGATCTAGGATCTGGGTGCGGGCCTGAAATGCCACCAGCGCCTCGCGCGCGCTGCGCAAATCGGTCAGGGCCTGTTCCAGATCGGCCTCTGCATTGGCGATACTGTCGCGGCGGGCCTGCGCGTTCAGCGTGTTTATCATGGCTTCGCTCTGGGCCACGATCTCTCTGGCAATCCGTTGGGCCATGTCCGCGTCGCGCGCGCGCACCTCCACCATGATAACGCCCGAGGACTTGTCATAGGTGATCCGGGTCATCTGCCGCCAGAAACGCGACAGTTTCTCGATCGTGACATCGGGCGGGATGGAATAGACCGGGTCCAGCGGCCAGAACTGGGTGTAATGGCCGACAAGGTCCAGCTCCGCATCAATGCGCCGAACAATTTCCTGACTCTGGATAAACTCGAACAACAGGTCGGAATTGCTGGCAGAGGGCGTGCCCAGAACCTGCGACAGGCCGCCCAACATCTGGCCTGCTGACACGCTTTCGTCCTGCCGCACCACAAAGCCGGTCTCTGACGCATATTGCGGCTTCGCCAGAACGACCAGATACAGCGATGTCAGCAGCACCGGCAGGGCCACCATCAGCAAAAGGCTTATAATCAGGCCCTTGTGACGGCTGCGCAAAACCGCATGTTTCGCCATCTTCTGCGCAAGCGTCTGGACCGGAGTTTGCGCCGCCGGGTTGTGCGTTGGGGCCTGCGTGTTCAAAGCTCCGAACCTGCTTTGCTTGCCAGATTGATTCTAAATTTAATTATCTACATACTTGCGGTTGTAAAAACCAGCGCAGAGACGATAAGTGCCCGGCACGCCGCCTAAAATCGACAACTTGCCGCTGCCAGCCACAGAAAGCCCGGCCGTGTCGGCCCTGCGGTGCATTGCGGCGCTGATGCTTCGAGAGATGGGCACGCGCTATGGTCGACGTCCCGGCGGCTATGTCTGGGCGGTGCTGCAACCGCTGGGCATCATCATCATCATTGCTTTCGCATTTTCGCTGATCGCGCAATCGCCCGCGCTTGGCACCAGCTTCTTGTTGTTCAAAGCGACCGGGATGCTTGTTTTGCAGACCTTCAACGCATTGGGCAGCAATGTCGGGCGCGCCATGAACTACTCGCGCGCGCTTCTGTTCTTCCCGCGGGTCAGCTGGATAGACGCGGTGATCGCGCGCTTCCTACTCAACGCGCTGGTGTCATTGGCCGCGGCGTGCATCATCCTTGTTGGCATCATCCTGTTCGAAGACCTGAAAACCGTGCTTGACTGGGGACAGATTTTTCTTGCGGTGGTGCTGATCTGTGCGTTGGGATTCGGCATCGGGTGCTTGAATTGCTACCTGTTCCAAAGGTTCCCGGTCTGGGACGACATTTGGGGTATCCTGACAGCCCCTCTTTTCGTCATTTCCGGGGTGCTGTTTCTGTACGAAGACCTGCCCCCCTTTGCGCAGGATATCTTGTGGTATAACCCGATCATGCACATCACCGGGCTGATGCGAGAGGGTTTCTACCCGGTCTATTCGCCCGGCTATATCTCTGTTGCCTATACCGCCGCCTGTGCCTTGGTGCCGATGGTCATCGGGCTTTTGTTGTTGCGGCAGTATCACCGCGACCTGCTTTACAGATAACCCCACGCCAATGCTGCCAGCGGTCATTCGCTGTGCTATGGTCTGGATATGTAGTCACATCAGGGGCGTGCCATGCGGTCGGTTTTTCATCTTGCGACACATAGTTTGCAGGGGGGCCATGCGGTGCATGGCGCGCGGCGCAAAGCCCCCCTTCTTGGGCTGATTCTGGGGGCCGCGCTGGTCTGGGCCACGCAGGCCACCGCCCAAGACAACCCCTTGCCCCCCCGATTTGCCACAATGCTGGACAATACCGACCTGCCGGGCGGCGACCTGATGCCGATATTCAACACCAATCTGGCGCAATGCCATGCCGCTTGCCTGCGCGATCCCGAATGCACGGCCTTCACGTTCAACCAGCGTGCGGGCGCGTGCTTTCCCAAATCGCAACCGGGTGCGGCAGTGCCGTTCGAGGGCGCGCTGTCCGGGCGTATGACCGAACACGACCGCGCCACGCAAACCCGCGCGGCGCAAACCCGTGCCGACCTGACATTCCTTTCGGCTGCCGACCATGACCGCGCACGCGCACAAGCCGAAACCATGGCAGAGCGCTATTACGCCAATGGCATGCGCGAAGCCGCGCTGCTAGAGGGCGCGACCGGAGACCGCGCGGTTCTGTTCACCGGCGCTGCCGTGACCGTCGCAGATTCGGGCGCGGCGTGGCTGGCCCATGCAAACGCGCTTCTGGCGCAAGCCGCCCGCGACAACCAGCCCAGCGCAGATCTGCAACGCCGGGCAATCCTTGCCGCGACCAATGCCGCGCTGCGTCTGGACAGCCCCGCGCCCGCGCTTGTCACCTTGGCCGATGCATTGGAAAAACGCTTTCGCGGAGAAGATGCCTTGGCCGCGATCCGTCTGGCAGAGGCCCTGCGCCCCGGCATCGCCCCCGATCTTCTGACGGAACTGCGCGACAAATACGGCTTCCGGCTGCTTTCGCATGATGTGGACAGCAGCAGCGCCGCGCCGCGCATTTGCGCAAGATTTTCCGAACCGCTTCTGGCCAATCGCGATTACACGCCTTTTCTGGCGGGGGATGTGCGCGGGTTGGTGCCAGAGGTCGACGACCGCCAGCTATGCCTGACCGGCGTTGACTATGGCGCGCGCTATGACATCCGCCTGCGTGCGGGCATGCCCGCAGCGGGGGGCGACACGCTGGCGCGCGACCTGCCCTTGGCCGTCTATATCCGCGACCGCGCGCCCTTGGTGCGCTTTCCGGGGCGCGGCTATGTGCTGCCCGCCACCGGGCCGCGCGCCCTGCCGGTGGAAACGGTCAATGCCGACAGTTTGGACCTGACACTTTACCGCATTTCCGACCGCAACCTAGTTGCCACTATCCGCGACGGCAATTTTGCCCAAGCCCTAGACATGTGGGAGGGCGAGCGCCTAACCGAAGATCTAGCCGAACAAATCTGGCAGGGCAGCGCCACGCTTTCGGGCACGCTGAACCGCGAAACCCGCTCGCGCCTGCCCTTGGCCGAAGCCGGAACGCTGCAACCGGGCGCTTACCTGCTGCAAGCCGCCGTGCCGGGGCGCGACCCGTATCAAACGGCCCCAGCCTCGCAATGGTTCATGGTGTCTGATCTGGGTGTCAGCAGCCTGTCGGGCAGCGACGGGTTGCATGTGGTGGTGCAAGCACTCTCGACCGGGCAACCCGTGGAAGGCACCGACGTGGCGCTGGTCGCGCGGTCAAACCGTGTGCTGGGGCAGGCCGTGACCGATGCGCAGGGCATGGTGCATTTCCCTGCTGCGCTCGCCGCAGGCACAGGCAGCGCCGCGCCCGCGCTGATTACCGTTGCGAAAGGCAAGGATACGACCGCGCTGTCGCTGAAAGACCCCGAATTCGACCTGTCCGATCGCGGCGTCGAAGGGCGCGCAGCCCCCGGCCCGGTGGACATGTTCATCGCCACCGATCGCGGTGCGTATCGGCCCGGAGAGGTGATCCACGCCACCGCCCTTGCGCGCGACGCCCGTGCCGCGGCCTTGCCCGGCCTGCCGGTGATCGCACGGCTTATGCGGCCCGATGGCGTGGAATATTCCCGCGCACTTAGCACCGACGACCGCGCGGGGGGCCACGTGTTCACGCTGCCGCTTGGGGCCGATGTGCCGCGCGGCGCGTGGCGGCTGGATATGCTGTCGGACCCGGATGCCCCCGCGCTGGCCAGCGCGCGGCTGCTGGTCGAGGATTTCTTGCCCGAACGGATCGACTTTGACCTGTCGCTTTCCGCTGACGGCCCGGTGAATTCGCTGAACCCGCCGCATCTGGAAATTGCCGCGCGCCACCTGTTCGGCGCTGCCGCCGAGGGGTTGGAATTGTCCGGCAGTGCCATTTTGCGCCCCGCCACAACACGCGACGGCTGGGCAGGCTATGTCTTTGGCCGCCACGATCAACGGGTGGACCCGCAGCGCTTTCCATTGGGCGCTGCTGTGACCAATGCCGAAGGCCGCCTGTCGACCCGGCTTCTTTTCGAGGATGCCACCTTCGATGCGCGGCCCTACACGCTTGAGCTGACCGCCACGCTGCTGGACGGGGCCGCGCGGCCTGTGGAACGCAATCTGACCGCGCCGGTCGCCGCCACGCGCCCCATGATCGGCATTCGCCCGGGTTTTGACGACACGCTTCCCCAAGGGGCCGAAGCCGTGTTCGATCTGGCGCTGGTCGGCACGGACGGGCAGGCCATGCCGGGTGCGCTGGCGTGGCAGGTCGACCGTGTGGAAACGCGCTACCAATGGTATAGCGTCGATGGCCGCTGGAACTGGGAACCCGTGACCGAGCGCAACCGCGTGGCCGAGGGGTCGCTGGACGGCACCGGGCAAATTGCCGTGCCGTTGGACTGGGGCCAGTATGAGCTGCGCGTCACCCATGACGGTGCGGACTATGCCAGTGCCTCTATTCCCTTTGCTGCCGGATGGTATGGGGCCACGGCAGGGCGCGACACGCCCGACCGGCTGGCCGTGGCGCTGGACCGCGACGCCTACCGCCCCGGCGACACCGCGCGCCTGCGCCTGACCGGCGAAGGCATGGCGCTGGTCAGCGTGCTGTCGGACCGGGTGATCGACATGCAACTGGTTGAATTGGCAGGAGAGTCCGAAATCACCCTGCCCGTGACCGATGACTGGGGCACAGGCGCTTATGTGACCGCCAGCCTGCTGCGCGGCGCCGACAGCGTGGAAGAGATGCCCACCCGCAGCATGGGGCTGGCCCATGCCGCAATTGATCCGGGCGCGAAAGCGCTCAGCGTGTCGATTGATGCCCCAGAAGCCGCCGACCCGCGCGGACGGATGGAAGTGACGCTGACGTCAGACAGCGACGGCCCGGTCTATGCCACGCTTGCGGCGGTGGACCTTGGCATTCTGACGCTGACGGATTTCGACAGCCCCGACCCGGCGGCGCATTACTTCGGCCAGCGCCGCCTTGGCGTGGCGCTGCGCGACATTTACGGACGGCTGATAGATGCGCGGGCGGGCGCGATGGGGCAGGTGCGCTCTGGCGGCGACGCATCGGGCATTGACCGCGCTGGCCCCGCGCCGACCGAGGCGCTGCTGGCGCTGTTCGAAGGGCCGATCACGCTGGAAAATGGCCAAGCCACCGTCGGGTTTGACCTGCCCGCCTTCAACGGCACGGTGCGGCTGATGGCGGTGGCATGGTCCGACACGGGCGTCGGCCAAGCCAGCACCGATGTGCTGGTCCGCGACCCGGTCGTGGTGCAGCCCAGCCTGCCGCGCTTCCTGACGCCCGGCGATACCAGCCGGATGCGGCTGGAGCTGACCCATGCAACAGGTGTGGCAGGCGAGATGGCGCTGCGCGTGACCGGCCATGGCCTTGGCACTGTGCCAGACAGCGTAACGCTGGCAGATGGCGGGCGCGCCGTGCTGGATCTGGCGCTCTCCCCCACCGCCTTGGGCGATCATGCCTACCGCGTGGACCTGACCACGCCAGAGGGCCGTGTCCTGACCCGCGAAGTGACGTTAACGGTGCAACGCACCGACCCGGACATCGCGCGGTCGTCGCAATTCGTGCTGGCCCCGGGCGAGAGTTTCCGCTTTGACGCCAACGCGCTGGATGGGTTGCGCGACGGCGCGCGCGCCACATTGGTTGCAGGCGCGGGTGCTGCACTGGACCTGCCCGGCCTGGTGCAACGGCTGACGGGCTACCCTTATGGCTGCACCGAACAACTGGCCTCTGGCATCCAACCGCTGCTACTGGCATCGGGTGCGGCAATAGAGCTGGGGCTTGTCACCGAACCCGAGGCGCAAGCGCGCATTCAATCCGCGATCGACCGTATCCTGACGCGCCAATCGCGCACCGGCAATTTCGGGCTGTGGGGCGCGGGCGGGTATGACCTGTGGCTTGATTCCTATGTCACCGATGTGCTGACCCGCGCGGCGGACCAAGGGGCAACGGTGCCCGATACCGCGCTGCGCATGGCGCTCGACAACCTGCGCAACGAGGTGGCACAGGCGGGCGAGCTGTACGACAACGCCGCCGCCATTGCCTATGCGCTTTATGTGCTGGCGCGCGCGGGCGAAGCGGCAATTGGCGATTTGCGCTATTATGCCGACACGTTGGCCGAAAAGTTCGACACGCCGCTGGCCGCCGCGCAACTGGGGGGGGCGCTTGCCGCCTATGGCGAGCAGGCCCGCGCCGATGCGATGTTCCGCCAAGCTGCCGCGCTGGCCCAAACCAACGGCGCGCAAGGCTACCGCCGCGATTATGGCACGGGCCTGCGCGACCGCGCAGGGCTTTTGGCGCTCGCCTCCGAAGCGGGCAGCGGCGCGGTGGACCGCGTGCTTTTGGCGCGGCAAATTTCGCAGCGCGGGGCGGTGCATGAATTGTCCACGCAAGAAGCCGCGTGGTCGCTGCAAGCTGCCGTGGCGCTTGCAGCGGATGGCGGGGGGCTTAGCGTCGATGGTCGCGCGGTCGCGGGCAATGTGGTGCAGCTTTACGATGGTAGCGCGCGCCGCATCACCAATACCGGGGACGCGCCAACGACCGTGACGCTAACGGCCTTCGGGGTGCCAGATGTCGCCCCGCCCGCCCAAGGCAACGGCTACGCCATAACCCGCAGCTACTACACGCCAGAGGGCGCGCCTGCCGATCTGGACAGCCTGCGCGTGGGCGACCGGCTGATCGCTGTGCTAGACGTGCGGCCTGATCGCGGCATTGCCGGGGGTCGGCTGATGGTGGATGACGCGCTGCCCGCAGGGCTGGAGATTGACAATCCCAACCTGCTGCGCAGCGGTGATATTCGGGCGCTGGACTGGCTGAACCTGCACGGCGCGGCCCAGATGACCGAAGCGCGCAGCGACCGTTTTCTGGCCGCCGTGGACTGGACCGAAAGCGCCCCCTTGCGGCTGGCTTATGCGGTGCGCGCGGTGTCACCGGGCGATTTTCACCACCCGGCCGCGCAGGTCGAAGATATGTATCGCCCCAGCCTGCGCGCCATCACCGACACGGGCCGCGTGACCATCGCGCCATGAGATGGGCGCTTTGCCTTGTCGCGGTCTGTGCCACCGCGGGCTGGTTTGTGCTGGACCGCTGGGTGGCCACGACCGATCTGCCGCCCCTTGCCCCGGCCACTTCTGCCGAAGTGCTGGCCGAAGATGGCACGCTGCTGCGCGCCTACACGGTCGCAGATGGGCGCTGGCGGCTGGCGCTGGACCCCGCCCGCGTGGATGCAACCTATCTGGCCATGCTGCTGGCCTACGAGGACCAGCGCTTTCACAGCCACATGGGCATTGACCCCGTGGCGCTGCTGCGCGCCGCGTGGTCGGCGGTGCGGACAGGGCGCATGGTGTCGGGTGGGTCCACCTTGACCATGCAGGTCGCGCGGCTGCTGGAGGACGGGCCAACCGGCACATGGGCAGGCAAGGCGCGGCAAATCCGGCTGGCCTTGGCGCTGGAGCGGCGCTTGGAAAAGGACGCGATCCTGTCGCTTTACCTGCACCTTGCCCCGATGGGCGGCAATCTGGAAGGGCTGCGCAGCGGGGCGCGGGCGTGGTTTGGCAAAGACCCCGCGCGGCTGACACCCGCGCAGGCCGCGCTGCTGATCGCGCTGCCGCAATCCCCCGCCGCCCGCAGCCCCGACAGCCACGCACATGCCGCGCGCCTAGCCCGCGACCGGGTGCTGGAGCGCGCGGTGGTTGCAAACGTGCTGACCCGTGCCGAAGCGGATGCCGCCAAACGCGAACCCGTGCCCAGCGCGCGCCGCGCCTTCCCGGCGCTTGCCCCGCATCTGGCGGACCGGCTTGTGGCCGCGCATCCGGGCCAAAGGCTGCACCGCACCACGCTGGACGCGACCCTGCAAGCGGCACTGGAACAGGTGGCCGAAGATACCTTGCGCGATCTGCCGCCGCGCGCCGGGATAGCGCTGGTGCTGGCCGATGCACAGACGGGCCGCGTTCGCGCCCATATCGGCGGGGCCTATGGCGATGACGCGCGCGGCGGGTTCAACGACATGACACGCGCCCTGCGCTCGCCCGGGTCCACGCTGAAACCGCTGGTCTATGGCTTGGCGTTCTCCGACGGGCTGGCGCACCCCGAAACGCTGGTCAATGACCGCCCCGCCAGCTTTGGCGGCTATGCGCCGCAGAATTTCGACGGGCGGTTTCGTGGCCCGGTCTCGGTGCGCGAGGCGTTGCAACTCTCGCTGAACCTGCCAGTGGTCGAGATGACGAACACGCTTGGCCCCGCCCGGCTGATGGCGGCGTTGCGCCGCGCGGGGGTGGCAACCGCGCTTGACGGGCCACCAGGTTTGGCCGTGGCCTTGGGCGGGGTGGGCCTGTCGCTGGACGGGCTGGTGCAGCTATACGCCGGGATCGCGCGGGGCGGGGCGGCAGTTGCCTTGCAGAGCACGCCCGGCCCGGTGCAAAGCGGCGCGCAAGTGATCGGGGCCGAAGCCGCTTGGCATTTGGGGCAGATCTTGGCGCGTGCCCCGCGCCCGGCCCATCTGCCGGGCTGGCCCTTGGCCTTCAAGACCGGCACATCCTATGGGCACCGCGACGCATGGGCCGTGGGCTTTGACGGCAGCCACGTTGCCGGCGTCTGGATTGGCCGCGCCGATGGCACGCCCCTGCCCGGCACATTCGGGCTGGATGCCGCAGCCCCCGTGCTGTTCGAGGCCTTCGCGCGCCTTGGCCCGCGCCCAGAACCCTTACCACCCGCCCCGCCGGGCACGCTGGATGTGGCGCATTCCCAGCTGCCCGCGCCCCTGCGCCGCTTCGGCCCGCAACTGGCCATGGATGCCGATGCGCCGAAACTGGCCTTCCCGCCCAAAGGCGCGGCGCTGCGCCCGGTTGGGGGCCGGGTGCTGGCGCGCGTGGACCGCGGCCGCGCGCCCTTTACATGGTTCGCCAATGGCGCGCCTGTGCTGACCCGCAGCCATGAACGCGAGGCGCACCTGCCCCTGCCCGGCCCCGGCTTTGTCACACTGTCGGTGGTCGATGCCGCAGGCCGCGCGGCCCGGGTAGAGGTAGAGTTGCGTTAGGATAGCGCCGCATGCGTGATCTGTGCGGGCGCGCAGATCAAAGCCGTGCCGCCAGCCGCGCGCCTTGGTCAATGGCGCGCTTCGCGTCAAGCTCCGCTGCGACATCGGCCCCGCCAATGACATGGGCATAGGGCAAAGCATCTGCCAGATCGCGCAACGGGTCTTGCCCGGTGCACAGCACGATCGTGTCGGCGGGAAGCAGATGTTCCCCTCCGTCGCGCTCTACCACCAGCCCATCTGCGGTTATGCGCTTATAGGCCATCCCGCCCAGCATGGTCACGCCTTTGGCGGCAAGGCTTGCGCGGTGAATCCAGCCCGTGGTCTTGCCCAAGCCCTTGCCGGGTTTGCCCGGTTTGCGCTGCACCAGCGTTATGTCGCGTGCGGGGGGCGTGGGCTGCGGGCCGTCCGGGGCCAGCCCGCCGGGGGCCTCCGCAGGGTCGCTCACACCCCATTCGCGCTGCCACAAGGACAGGTCCAAAGCGGCGCTTGGCCCCTGATGGGCAAGATATTCAGCGACATCAAAGCCAATACCACCCGCGCCGACAACCACCACGCGCGCGCCCACGGGCGCTTTGCCGCGCAACACATCAAGGTATCGCAGCACATGGGAAGCATCCTGCCCCTCGATCTGCGGATCGCGCGGGGTGACGCCGGTGGCGATGATGACCTCGTCATAACCTGCCAAGGCGGCAGGGGTGGCGCGGGTGTTCAGGTGCAGCGCAATTCCAGAGCGGTCGAGCATGGTCTGGAACCACGCGACCAACCCGTGGAATTCTTCCTTGCCGGGAATGACGCGCGCCATGTTCAACTGTCCGCCAATGCGGGCGTCAGCCTCTAACAGGGTCACATCATGCCCGCGCTGATCGGCCACCAGTGCGGCCATCAGCCCGGCGGGCCCGGCGCCCACCACGGCAATGCGTTTGGGCGCATCGGTCGGGGTATAGCGCAGCGCGGTTTCGTGCCCGGCACGCGGGTTGACCAAACAGCTAGAGATCTTGCCTTGAAACGTATGGTCCAGACAGGCCTGATTGCAGGCAATGCAAGGCGCGATTTCGCGGGCCCGCCCCGACGCGGCTTTTGCCACGAAATCGGGATCGGCCAGAAAGGGCCGCGCCAGTGACACCATGTCGGCGGCACCGCTTGCCAGCAACTCCTCTGCCAGTTCGGGTGTGTTGATCCGGTTCGAGGTGATGACAGGTATCCCCACCTGCCCCATCAGCTTGCGCGTGACCCAAGCCCAGCCACCACGCGGCACCGAGGTGGCAATGGTGGGCACCCGCGCTTCATGCCAGCCAATGCCGGTGTTGAGGATGCTGGCCCCCGCGGCTTCTATTGCCTTGGCCAGTTGCACCACCTCATCAAAACTCTGCCCGCCCGGCACAAGATCAATCAACGAGATGCGGTAGATCACGATAAAATCGGGGCCAACGGCGGCGCGCACGCGGCGCACCACCTCGACCGGCAGCCGCATCCGGTTTTCATAGGCACCCCCCCAGCGGTCAGTGCGGTGGTTGGTGGCGGCGCATAGGAACTGGTTCAGGAAATAGCCCTCGGACCCCATCACCTCTATCCCGTCATAGCCTGCCTGCTGTGCGCGGGCGGCAGCGGTGGCAATATCGGCGATCTGTTTCTCGATCCCGTCCTCGTCCAACGCGCGCGGCTTGAATGGGCTGATGGGCGATTTGAGCGCCGAAGGGGCAACGCAATCGGGGCTATAGGCATAGCGCCCAGCGTGCAAAATCTGCATGGCGATTTTGCCGCCTTCGGCATGAACGCGGTCTGTGACCAGCCGGTGGTTGGCGATATCCTGCGGCGTATACAGCCCCGCCGCACCGGGGAAAACACCGCCTTCGGCATTCGGCGCCATGCCCCCCGTCACGATCAGCCCGACACCGCCGCGCGCGCGTTCGGCGTAGTATTCGGCCACGCGCGCCCAGTCGCCACGTTCTTCAAGGCCCGTATGCATGGACCCCATCAGCACGCGATTTTTCAGACTGGTATGACCAAGATCCAGCGGCGCAAGCATATGGGGGTAGGTTGGCATGGGTTTCCTCCGGCTAGATGGCAATCCTAGCCGCGGCCCGACGCGTCGGTCCAGCGCAACGCGGCGTCAATAGCCGGTCATTTCCAGATAGCCGCGCCCTTGGTGGCTGCCGGTGACGGTAATCGGCCCTTCCCAATAGCTGACCGTCAGGTCCATCCAAGATTGCGGGTTCACAGGTTCGGTCCGCAAGGCAAGCCCCTGTTCCGGCCAGTCGATGCGCCAGAGCACGGGGATCTCGCGGCCTGCGACACGCTCGGTCCCCTGCGGGGTGAAGGACAGCGCGCCATCGGGCAAGGCGGTGGCCTGCCCCTGCGGCGTAATCCATGTACCCGCCGTAAAGGTCTGCTCGCCGCGCAACTGAAAGCCCATCAGCCGGTGGCCATCTTCCAGCACGATGGAAAACCAGTCCCACCCGGTCTGGTCACTGGCCAAGGGCTGGCTGGACCATTCGCGGTCAAGCCATGCCTGCCCCGTGACAGCAACAGGCCCATCGGGCAGGTTTAGCGTACCCTCGACCGTGTAGAAGGGTTGGGAATAATAGTAACTGGCCTGCCCCGCGGCGGATTTCACGGAATATCCGCCCGCGCCATGCAGCACCAAGGGGCCTTGGGCCTGCATACGCAGATCATAGCCGAAATCGGGGCCGGTGGCGGCAATCTGCAACGCGGAATAGGCATCGGCCCCCTCGGGGGCGATGCTGGTCATATGCCAGTCGTCAATCCACGCCGTGAAGGGGTCGGCCTGCGCGCCGGCCTGACCGATGCCGCCGCGTGCAAAGCGTTCGGCGCTGAAATGGCGCTCTGGCGTGGTCAGCCCGGCATGGCCCATCCAGACTTGCGGGCTGTCCCAACCTTCCGCGTCGTAGGGTGCAAGGGCGGAACGGAACAACGTCCATTGCGCGCCGTAGTCGCGGCCATCCGCGCCCTGCAACGTGGCGGTCAGATACCACCATTCGATGCGATACTCCGGGTGCGGGCCGTGATCGCGCGGGAATTGCAATGCGCGGCCGCGTTCGGGAACGGCGAACCCGTCTGCGTCGGTCCCAAGGCCCGCGAACCCTTGCGCCAAAGCGGGTGGGGCCAGAAAAAGCGCGGCGATCAAAACCTTAACGTTCATTGGCAAACACCCTGAGCAATGGTCCCCCGCCCCCGCGCCATAGCCGCCATGCGGGCCAAGCGCTGGCCGCCAGCATCGCCAACCCCGCCCAAAGCGCCAAGCGCGCCCAATCGGCGGGGAAAACCTGCAACGGCAAGCGCCAGCCAAAAGCCTGCACGTTGATGACCGCCAGCAGCACCTGCGCCAGCATCAACCCAACGGGCAGCGCCAGAACCATGGTCAGCCCCGCCAGAACCAGCGCGCGGGCCAGTTCCAGCCCCGCCAAGTGCCGCACCGTCAGCCCCATCGCCCATAAGGGCGCAAGCTGCACCAGCCGCAAGCCCGACAGCGTGACCAACGTTGCGAACAATGCAAGGGCCGCGACCGACAGGGTCAGCACGTTCAGCGCGCCGGTAATCAGGAAGGTGCGCTCGAAGATTGCCAGTGACAGCGCCTTGGCCTGCGCCTGATCGGTGATCGCTTGGGCGCTTAGCCCGAATTCATCCAGAAGTGCTGCGCGGGTAGCGGCGGGGGCGTCGGTGCGGATGGCCAGTTGCCGCGTGGGCGTGTCGGGGTAAAGCCGGTCGAACCAGCTTTCGGTCACGATGGTTTGCGCCAGCGGGTTGCCGTAATCGGGATAAACGCCAAGGATCGGCACATCGCCCGCACCGGGTAGCGCCACGCGATCACCCGGCCACAGCCCCGCGCGGCGGGCAAGTTGCTCGTTTATCAGCGCGCCTTGTTCCTTCGCCAAACGGTCCCACGGGTCTGGCCCGGCCTGAATCAGCGGCCAGTTGTCGCGGAACGTGGCATGGTCGCGCATGGCAAACACCGCGCCGGGCTGGCCTGCAAGCGTGGCCTCGACCCGGCGCAGCGGCAACACGGCCTGAACGCGCGGCGCTAGAAAATCCTCTAACGCGACGGCTTGCGCGGTGTCGCGCGGGGTGATGGTCATCTCGGCCACCAGCCGCTGGTCCAGCCAGCCAATGAAAGTGGCGCGGAAACTGGCCACCATCGTGCCCACGCCTATATTGGCGGCCAGCGCCAGCATCAGCGCCATCAGCGCCAAGGACAAGCGCGGCAGGTTCTGGCGGCTATCGGCCCAGAACCAGTGCAGCACCGGCGCACGTGCCATGGCTGCGGCCCCGCGCAAGCATAGCGCCAATACGGCCGGGGTTAGCAAAGCCGCCGCCAAAAGCGCCGCTGCCAACAGTGCAAACCCGGCAAACAGGCCCCGCCCGAACAGGCCCAGCGCTATGGCCAGCACGGCCAACAGCCCCGCGCCCAGCACCTGCCAGCGCATCGCCCGTCCAGAAGCCATGGCCCATGCGCGCGGCTGCGCGGGCGCTAGCACCGGCATGTGCCACAACCGCCACAGCGCCTGCCCCCCTGCTAAAGCGGCCCCGGCGAACGCCATGGCCAGACCCGCCAGCGCCCAGACCGGGCTGAATTGCAAACTGCCCGGCACCGGCGCGCCATATAACCCGCGCAAGGTAGCGGCCACGTCGGGCAGCAGTGCCGCCGCCATGACATAGCCCAAGGCCAGACCCGCCAGCCCTGCCAGCAGCGCGAAGACGGCCAGTTCCAACGCCAAGGCCAGCGTCAGCGCGCGCAGCGACACGCCAAGGCTGCGCAGGGTGCGAAACAGGGCGCGGCGTTGCTCGAACGCCAGCCCAACGGCGGAATGCACAATGAACAGCCCCACCGCAAAGGCCAGCGCGCCGAACGCGGTCAGATTCAGGTGAAAGCTGTCGGTCAGCCCGGCCAGTTCCGCGCCCGCTTCGGGCTGGCTCAGGCGCAGCCCGTCGAGCATGGTTCGCGGCACGGGGCCGGTCAGCAACAGGTGGCTGATCTGGCCCGCCATGCCCAAAGCGTCTTGCGCGGTGCCAATATCAACCAGCACGGTGCCAACTGGCACGGCTTGCGACGCGCTTAGCGCGATGTCGGTTGCGCCAATCTCGGCCAGTGTTTCGGGATGTGCAAAACCGTCGCCCGACAGGAAGCCTTGCAAATCGCCATCGGCCAAGGCAGCGGCGGTGCCGGGGGGCGCGGTCAGCGGGTCAATTCCCAGCAGGGTCACACGGGCATCGCCGAGCATGACCCGCCCTTCCACCACCGGCGACACCAGCACCCCCGCGCGGCGCAATTCGACGAAACGCGCCTGCGGTAGCTGGCCGGTCGCGCTGTCCAGCCGGGGCGCACCGTCTTCTGACACCAGCGCCGCGGCGGTTGCATAGGCCCCGCGCGCCTGCGTGTTCAGCGCCTGCACACCCGACCACAACGCTGTCGCCAAGGTCAGGCCCGCAAGCAACATGGCCAGTTGCACTTTGTTGCGCACCCAGTGCGACAAAAGCGCAGCCAGCGTCATGCCAGACGCCCCCCGCGCAACAGCACTTTGCGGTCGCACATATCGGCCAGCCGCGCCGAATGCGTGACAAGCAGCAATGCAGCGGCTTGGGCGCGGGCCAGTTCCAGCATCAGCGCGAACACGGCATCGCCCGTCGCTTCATCAAGGTTGCCGGTTGGTTCATCCGCCAGCAGCACCTTGGGGCGCGCGGCAAGGGCGCGGCCAATGGCGACACGTTGTTGCTGCCCACCCGAAAGCTGCTCGGGGTAGCGCGCCAACAGGTCCGACAGGCCCAACCGCGCGGCCAGATCGGCGCAAAAGCCCGCGTCATGCACGCCCGCAAGCCGGGCCTGAAAGGCTAGATTGGCCCCAACGGTCAGCGACGGCACAAGGTTGAACTGCTGAAACACCAGCCCCACCGTGCCGCGCCGCAGCTGCGCGCGTCCGGCATCGGGAAGCGCGGCCATGTCCTGCCCGCCGACCAGCACGCGGCCCGCATCCGGGGTTTCCAGCCCGGCGGCAATGTGCAGAAGCGTCGATTTGCCGCTGCCGCTTTCGCCGGTCAGCGCCACCACGCGGCCCGCATCCACCGACAGCGACACGCCTTGCAGCACCGGCACCGGGCCTTCGGTGCTGGCAAAGCTCTTGCGAATATCCTCTAGCGCCAGAAGCGACATGCCATTCCCTGCGACTGTCTTGCCGCGCAAGGATAGCCCGCATCCGGCGGCAAGCAATGTCAGCGCGGCGAGCGTTTGGCCAGAATGCGCTGAAGCGTGCGCCGGTGCATGCTCAGCCGCCGCGCGGTTTCAGATACATTGCGGTCGCATTGCTCATAGACACGCTGGATATGTTCCCATCGCACGCGGTCGGCGGACATGGGGTTTTCGGGCAGATCCGGCATTGCTTCGCCATCGCCCAGCAAGGCGCGCACCACGTCATTGGCATCGGCCGGTTTGGACAGGTAATCTGTCGCGCCGATCTTGACCGCCGCGACCGCAGTCGCGATTGCGCCATAGCCAGTCAGGACCACGATCCGGGCATCTTCGCGCTTGGCGCGCAGCACTTCGACCACATCCAGCCCGTTGCCGTCTTCCAGCCGCAGATCGATCACGGCATAGGCGGGCGGACGCGCGGTTGCGATGGCTTTGCCAGCGGTCACGGTTTCGGCGGTTTCCACGGCAAAACCGCGTTTTTCCATGGCGCGCGCCAGACGTTTCAGGAACACCTCGTCGTCATCAACAATCAAAAGCGACGGGTCAGGGCCAAGGTCTAGTTTTGCAGCTTCGGTCATCGTGCTTCCCTTTTGGGTTACACGATAGTTAGGCCGCGCGGCAGGAAAGGTCAATTTGAACCGGGTTTACCCCGGTTCAGGTGCCGGTTCTTGCATTGTCAATGAAGCAGGCCACACGATCGGCCATCTCTTCGGGCGTCGCTTCGCGGCGGAACAATTCGACAAAACCATGCCCCGGCAGGTTTAGATAGGTAAAAGTGGAATGATCGATGAGGTAGAATTCGTCATCCGTTTCCTGCACCGCGTAATAGGCGCGGTAGGCGCGCGCAGCGTCACGGATCTGCTGTTCTGTCCCGGTCAGTCCAATCATGTCCGGGTGCAAGAAGCTGACGAATTCGGAAAGTGCTTCCAGCGTATCGCGCCCGTGGTCCACAGAGATGAACACCGGCGTCACGTCATAGCCGCGCTCTGTCAGCGCGTAGACGGCCTCGGCATTGCGGGCAAGGTCGTAGGGGCAGACATCTGGGCAGAACGTGTAGCCAAAATACAAAAGCACCGGGCGATCCGCGAAATCGGCTTCCGTCACCTGCTGGCCGGTATGGTCTGTCAGGGTAAACGGCCCGCCAATGGCGCCGCTGCCACCCGCGACAGAGGTTTCACGGCATTGCGCGAACTGCCCTTCTTCGGGCGCGAAAAACACCATTCCGCCCAAACCGCCCAGAACCAGCGCCAGAAACCCGGCGGCCAAAATGGAATATTTGCGTAGCATCTGCGCACCCCTGTGACTTGCTGACGCTTGATGCCAAAGCGTCGCGCGCGTAACAATCCCCTTTCCCCAAGATGTGACAACGCGCCCCCATGGACCCGACCTTCGGAGAGATCACGCAAGACAACCGCACCGAATGGGTGCGGCTGCGCACGCTGACCTATGTGCGCATTGTCGCGCTGTCCGGCCAGGTCGGCGCGCTGGTGGCCGCGCATATGGCCTTTGGGTTGCGCTTTGAAACGGGGCTGGTCGCGCTGGTGGTGGGCGCGGCAGGTGTTTCGATCCTGCTCGCGCTGTTCCTGTTTCCGGCCGCCAAGCGCCTGTCCGAAACCGAAGCGTCGCTGACCTTCCTGTTCGATATCGCGCAATTGACCTGCCTGCTGTATCTGACCGGCGGCATCACCAACCCGTTCGCGCTGCTTATCATGGCACCGGTGGCGGTGGCCGCCATGGCGCTGCGGCTGCGCACCACCTTGCTGTTGTCGCTTGTGGCCATTGCCCTGATTACGCTGGTCAGCCTGACATATCGGCCCCTGCGCTTTGTCGATGGCACCGTTCTGGAAATGGTCCCGATCCTAGTTTTCGGGCATTGGGCCGCAATCGTGATCGGCATAGCCTTTCAGGCGTTCTACGCCCAACGCGTGGCGGCAGAGGCCAATTCCATGGCCGATGCGCTTCTGGCCGCGCAAATGGCGCTGTCGCGGGAACAGAAATTGACCGACCTTGGTGGCGTCGTGGCGGCCACCGCGCATGAACTGGGCACGCCCTTGGCCACGATCAAGCTGGTCAGCGCCGAGCTTGTCGAAGAACTGGCCGACCGGCCAGACCTTGCCGACGATGCCCGCTTGCTGGTGCAACAGGCCGACCGCTGCCGCACGATCCTGCAGTCCATGGGGCGCAGCGGCAAGGACGACACCCATATGCGCCGCGCGCTTCTGGAAGCCGTTCTGCGCGAAGCCGCAGAACCGCATCTGGACCGCGGCAAGCGCGTGCATTTCCTGCTGGACCCGGCAAAAGATTGCGAAACGCCGCAACCGCTGATCCAGCGCCGCCCCGAACTAATCCATGGTTTGCGCAACCTGATCCAGAACGCGGTGGATTTCGCCGCGTCCGAGGTTTGGGTCACCGCATGTTGGACCGGGCAAAACCTGCGCATCCGTATCTTCGATGACGGGCCGGGCTTTTCGCCGCAAGTGCTGGGCAGCATCGGGGAGCCGTTTATCGGGCGCGGGCGCGATCCGAATCGTCCCAAACGCCGTCCGGGCTATTCCGGGATGGGGCTGGGCATGTTCATTGCCAAAACGCTTCTGGAACGCACCGGCGCGCGGCTGGAATTTTTGAACTGCGACGGGGCTATCAAAACCCTGCCCGGCAACCCGGTCCTGCATGGCGCGCTGGTTGACCTGACATGGCCCCTGCCCCGGCTGGCGGTGGACCCACGCGCGGCCTTGGGCGAAAACATGCGCGTCGAAAGTTAAACCGCCGCGCTTGAAAGAACTTGATTGGACAGGCGTGACGATGCTGACTACCTTTGCAAAACAAACATCCTGAAAGGCCCCGCCATGCCTGTCCCCCTTGCTCCGATTGCCGCCACCGCCGCGCGTTATGGTGCCATTGCATTGGCCGGATATGTTCTGGCCCGGCAGATGGAACGGGGCCGCGTCGATCAGCGCGCCGAAGACGCGTTTGACGACCTGCCCGAGGGGCTGACCGGCCAGCACGCGCGCGACCGCCAGCAATGGAACATGGCCGGGCGCTTTCGGCGCGTGGTGCGGCTGGGAACATCCGGCCCCGGCGTGGAAATCGACGCCAGCCTGTTGGGTCGCATCCGGTTGCGCCGGGTATGAGCGGGCTGACGCTGTATCATAGCCCGACCTCGCCCTATGTGCGCAAGGTCATGGTGCTGGCCCATGAAGCGGGGGTGATAGACCGGATCGCGCTGGTCCCGGCCTCTGGTACACCGCTGGACCCGGGCACGGTGCCCGTGGGCGCGAACCCGCTTGGCAAAGTGCCGGTTCTGACACGGCCCGATGGCGGCGCGCTGTATGACAGCCGGGTGATCTGCCGCTATCTGGATGCGTTGGCGGGGAACCGTTTCTATCCCTCGGGGCCACGGCAGTGGGATTGCCTGACACTGGAAGCCACGGCAGACGGCATTCTGGATGCAGCTTTGCTGATGGTCTACGAATCGCGCCTGCGGCCCGACAGCATGCAAATGCCCGAACTGGTTGATGGCCAATGGTCCAAGATCGCGCGCAGCGTCGCGCTTTTGGAAGAGCGCTGGCTGGCCTATCTGGCCGGGCCGCCCTGCATGGGGCAAATCGCGCTGGGCTGCGCGCTGGCCTATGTCGATTTTCGGCTGCTTACGCGCGATTGGCGCGGCGCTGCGCCACAGCTTGCCCAATGGCAGGATGGCTTCGTGCAGCGTGACAGCATGACCGCCACAGCACCGCCAAGATAGCGCAAACCTGCCCAAAATGCGGTAACTTCACCGCAACTGCGACACAAGTGCGCGCTTTGAAAGCTGGACGCACCTTTGTTTCCCCGCTAAATGCAATCCCGAGGGGCCGCATTCCGACGTGGCCCGCTTGGTAATTGCAGCCCTCGTACCCATTGAAAAGGGAGAATGCTCGTGTCCCACGCAGATGACCACGATAGCACACGGCGGGATTTCATCTATTACGCAACCGCAGGCGCGGGTGCCGTGACTGTTGGCGCAGCCGTCTGGCCGCTCGTCAATCAGATGAATCCTACGGCCGACGTGCAAGCCCTGTCGTCTATTTTTGTTGATGTCGGCGGTCTTGAACCTGGCAGCCAGTTGACCGTCAGCTTTCTTGGAAAGCCGGTCTTCCTGCGCCGCCGCACCGCCGAGGAAATCGAAGCCGGGCGCGCCGTGAGCGTGGAAGACCTGAGCATCGACCGGGAATCGCGCAACCCCAACAAGCCCGGCACCGATGCGTCCGACGCAAACCGCACCATGGATGACGCTGGCGAATGGCTGGTCATGACCGGTGTGTGCACCCATCTGGGTTGTGTGCCTCTGGGCAATGGCGCGGGTGACTTCGGCGGCTGGTTCTGCCCCTGCCACGGGTCGCATTATGACACGGCTGGCCGCATCCGTCGCGGACCGGCCCCGGAAAACATGCATATTCCGGTGGCAACTTTTGTTGACGAAACCACCGTCCAGCTTGGTTAAAGGAGAGAATACATGTCTGGTATTCCACACGACCATTACGAGCCGACCACCAACGCCGAGAAGTGGATTGACAAGCGTCTTCCTATCGTCGGGTTGATTTACGACACCATCATGATCCCCACGCCCAAGAACCTGAACTGGATGTGGATCTGGGGCATCGTGCTGATGTTCTGTCTGGTGTTGCAGATTGTCACCGGCATCGTGCTGGTCATGCACTATACGCCTGACGCTGATCTGGCTTTTGCCAGTGTAGAGCACATTATGCGCAACGTGAATGGCGGGCATATGCTGCGCTACCTGCACCAGAACGGCGCGATGCTGTTCTTTGCAGCCGTTTACATCCACATCTTCCGTGGCCTGTATTACGGCAGCTACAAATCCCCGCGCGAAGTGACGTGGATCATCGGGATGTTCATTTATCTGGCGATGATGGCAACCGCATTCATGGGCTATGTTCTGCCCTGGGGTCAGATGTCTTTCTGGGGTGCAACTGTTATCACCGGTCTGTTCGGGGCGATCCCCGGCATTGGTGAAATGCTGCAAACTTGGCTGCTGGGCGGGCCTGCCGTTGGCAATGCGACGCTGACACGCTTCTTCAGCCTGCATTACCTGCTGCCCTTCGTGATTCTGGGTCTGTCGATCCTGCACATCTGGGCCTTCCACACCACCGGCAACAACAACCCGACCGGTGTCGATGTGCGCCGCAGCTCGAAAGAGGAAGCCGCGAAAGATACGCTGCCCTTCTGGCCGTATTTCGTCATCAAGGACCTGTTTGCACTGGCCGTGATCTTTGCCCTGTTCTGGGCGCTGGTCGGCTTTATGCCGCAATTCCTTGGCCACCCGGACAACTACATCGAAGCCAACCCGTTGGTGACGCCGTCGCATATCGTGCCGGAATGGTATTTCCTGCCCTTCTACGCAATCCTGCGCGCCTTCACGGCAGATGTCTGGGTGGTGATGGCGGCCAACTGGCTGTCCTTCGGGATCATCGACGCCGCGTTCTTCGGGGTTCTGGCCATGTTCGGCGCGATCTTCGTCATGGCGCTGGTGCCGTGGCTGGATCGGTCCTCGGTGCGGTCGGGCCGTTACCGCCCCATGTTCAAATGGTGGTTCTGGCTTCTGGTCGTCGATTTCTTCGTGCTGATGTGGGCAGGCGCCATGCCGGCGGATGGCATCTATGGTGTCATATCGCTGATCGGGACGACCTATTGGTTCGCGTATTTTCTTGTGATCCTGCCAATCTTGGGCGTGATCGAGAAACCGCTGCCGCAGCCCGCCACGATCGAGGAAGACTTCAAAGCCTCGATCAAGAAGAAGTCCAGCGGCGGCAAGGGCCCCTCGCCCGAACCGGTCCCGGCTGAATAAACGACGGAAATTGGAGAGATAGAATGTTCAAGAAACTCGCCGTTTCCACGATCACGGCAGCCTTGCTTGCCAGTTCTCCGGCCCTTGCGGCCGGGGGGCTGGGGAAGATCACCGATTACGACTTTTCGTTCGAAGGCCCTTTCGGCACCTATGACCGTAACCAGCTTCAGCGCGGGCTTCAGGTCTATACGGAAGTGTGCTCCTCGTGCCACGGGCTGGAAAAGGTTGCTTTCCGCAACCTGAGCGACCCGAACGGCCCGGAACTGCCCGACGACCAGATGCGCGCCTATGCGGAAATGTTCGAAATCTGGGACCCGGAATTGCGCGACTGGCGCACCGCCACCGCGCCAGACCATTTCCCCGAATCGCAGTTCGAGGGCGCACCTGACCTAAGCCTGATGGCCAAGTCGCGTGTCGGGTTCTCTGGTCCCTACGGTCTGGGCATCAACCAGCTAATGAACGGCATGGGCGGCGCAGAATACATCGCGTCCTTCACCAACGGCTTTAACGGCGACGAGAAATTCGAAGCCGGGTCGATGTTCTACTACAACGAGGCTTCGTCAAGCTGGGTGTCGATGGCACCGGTGCTGTATGATGACGGGGTGGAATATGCCGATGGCACGACCGCGACCGCTGATCAGCAGGCGCAAGATGTCGCCGCTTTCCTGATGTGGGCCGCAGAACCCAAGATGGTTGAGCGTAAGCAGGCCGGGTTCGTCGGTGTCATCTTCCTGTCGGTTCTGGCCGCATTGCTGTATCTGACCAACAAGCAGCTTTGGGCGCCCATCAAGCGGGCCGCCAAAGAAGACTGACGGACCGCCACCGCGATCCTGAAAAGCGCGCCCCATCTGGGCGCGCTTTTTGCTTTTCAGCCGGTGGCAGCAGGTGTAGCTGTTACGCAAGCTTAACCTGTGAAAGATCGGATCATGTCGGACAATCTGCGCGGCGCCCTGCTGATGACCTTGGCCATGGCCGGGTTCGCGCTGGAAGACATGTTTATCAAGCTTCTGTCCGGGACAATCCCGGTCGGGCAAATCCTGTTTATGCTAGGGGCCAGCGGCGCCTTGGTCTTTGGGCTGTTTGCCAACGCAAAGGGGCAAAAACTGTTCTCCGCCGATATGGCCAGCCGCGCCATGATTATCCGCAATATCGGAGAGGTCGTGGGCACGGTCGGCTTCGTGCTGGGTTTCGTGCTGGCCAGCTTGTCCACGGCCTCTGCCATTTTGCAGGCCACACCGCTGGTCGTAACATTGGGCGCGGCGCTGTTCCTTGGCGCGCAGGTCGGCTGGAAACGCTGGATGGCCATTCTGGCGGGCTTGTTCGGTGTCCTGCTCATCGTGCGGCCCGGCATGGCGGGGTTTGAGCCTGCCTCGCTCTGGGCCGTGATCGGCGTGCTGGGGCTGGCCACGCGCGACCTTGCCACCCGCGCCGCGCCCATGCGCATCTCTGGCTTTCAGATGTCGGCTTGGGCCTTTGGCCTGATGGCCCCCACTGGCCTTGCCATGATGTGGGTCATGGGCAGTCGCGCGGTCTGGCCCGAAGGGCTGCAACTGGCTTATCTGGCCTGCACGCTCATCATTGGCGTGATTGCCTATTACATGGTCGTCGCAGCCATGCGTGTGGGCGACATCCCGGTTGTCACGCCCTTCCGATACACCCGCATGGTCTTTGCGCTGTTCGTGGCCTTGCTGGTTTTTGGCGAACGCCCGGACACGCTGACCTATATCGGCGCCGCGATTATCGTGGCGGCTGGCCTGTTTACCCTGTGGCGGGAAACGCGCCGCCCTTCCCTTGGGCGCGCCAGACAGGTATAGCAAGCGCAACCAACTTGCCAGCGCATAGGGACAGAGCATGAGCATTATCATCGACGTAATCGGCCGCGAGATCCTTGACAGCCGGGGCAACCCGACCGTGGAAGTGGATGTCATTCTGGAAGATGGCACCATGGGCCGCGCCGCCGTGCCCTCGGGTGCCTCGACCGGCGCGCATGAGGCGGTAGAGCGCCGCGATGGCGACACATCCCGCTACATGGGCAAGGGCGTGCTGGAAGCCGTCGCCGCCGTGAATGGCGAATTGGCAGAGGCGCTTGTGGGCTTTGACGCGACCGAACAGGTCGCCATCGACGCCGCCATGATGGAACTGGACGGCACCGCCAACAAGGGCCGTCTGGGCGCGAATGCCATTCTGGGTGTGTCCATGGCCGTGGCGAAAGCCGCCGCTGACTACACCGGCCAACCGCTGTTCCGCTATGTGGGCGGCACCTCTGCGCGCACCTTGCCTGTGCCGATGATGAACATCATCAACGGCGGCGAACATGCCGACAACCCGATCGACATTCAGGAATTCATGATCATGCCGGTCGCGGCAGATAGCATTCGCGACGCGGTGCGCATGGGTGCCGAAGTGTTCCACACGCTGAAAAAGGAACTGCATGCGGCAGGCCTGTCCACCGGGATTGGCGATGAGGGCGGCTTTGCGCCGAACCTGTCCAGCACCCGCGACGCGCTGGATTTCATTCTGAAAGCCATTGAAAAGGCAGGCTACACGCCGGGGCAGGATATCTACCTTGCGCTCGACTGCGCCTCGACCGAGTATTTCAAGGGCGGCAAGTATGAGATGGTGGGCGAAGGGCTGTCGCTGAGTGCGGCCGAGAATGTCGACTATCTGGCCAAGCTATGTGACGATTACCCGATCATCAGCATCGAAGATGGCTGCGCCGAAGATGACTGGGACGGCTGGAAACTGCTGACCGACCGTCTGGGCGACCGCGTGCAATTGGTGGGCGACGACCTGTTCGTCACCAACCCGGCGCGTCTGGCCGATGGCATCGCCAAGGGCTGCGGCAATTCGCTGCTGGTGAAGGTGAACCAGATCGGCACGCTGACCGAAACCCTGGCCGCCGTGGACATGGCCCACCGCGCGCGCATGACCTGCGTCATGTCGCACCGCTCGGGCGAGACCGAGGATGCGACCATTGCCGATCTGGCTGTCGCCACGAATTGCGGGCAGATCAAGACCGGTTCGCTGGCACGGTCTGACCGGTTGGCCAAGTATAACCAACTGATCCGCATTGAAGAAATGCTGGGTGAAACGGCGATCTATGCAGGCCGGTCAATCCTGCGCTAATCCCTTGTGGCGCGCGCGGGCGGACCTGCGCGCGCTTACAAACTATTAAGCCGAATCAGCTAGCGTAAGTGACTTAAGCTGTTTTCCGTGGAACCGGAGGGCCAAATGTCACTGTTACCGCCCGTCATACCCAGTGCTGCGCCCCTACAGGCGCGCGACATGTCGGCATTGGCTGTGACCGCAGCCCAGCGCGCCACCCCCGCGATCAGCGCAACCCAAACGCAGGCCGCCGTGCAACAGGCCAAGGCCGGAACCCGGACAGAGCTGCTGAGCACACGCGACCTTGTGCCGGTAACAGACAAGCGCAACCGCCTTGTCGGCCCACCGCCGACATTCGATGTGAACCTGCTACAGCATATCCGCGAAACCCGAAACGACCCGCCGGAAGTGGCAGCATCGCTGGAACCGCAGGGCGCAGACCCCGATGGCGCGGTTCGCGCCATTGCGGACAAGAACGGCGCAGCAGACACGGTCAGCACCGCTTACGGGCAACTTCTACAGTCTGGCGCATCTGCCAACCCGGCAGACAGGATGAATGCGCGTTTGTGATCTGCACGCGCCTGACCACCGCAGGCATTAGAGCACGTCGCGCAAAAGTGGTTCCCGGTTTTGCGCAAAAAGACGTGCGATCATAAAAGGATAGAGTGGGGCGCGTGTGAATGAACGCGACGCGCATTAAAAAGCCCCGGACCAACATCCGGGGCTTTCAGATTTTTACAAAGGAACAGGCTTATTCGGCCTGCTCTGCCGCAATCTCTTCGCCGGTTTCCTGATCGACCATCTTCATGGCCAGACGCACCTTGCCGCGATCATCAAAACCCAGCAGCTTGACCTTCACCTCTTGGCCTTCTTTCAGCACATCCGACGGGTGGTTCAGGCGACGGTTTTCGATCTGGCTGACATGCACCAGACCATCACGCTTGCCGAAGAAATTCACGAAGGCACCGAAATCGACCAGTTTCACCACGCGGCCTGTGTAGATCTTGCCAACTTCCGGCTCTGCCACGATCGAATAGATCATGTCATAGGCGCGTCTGATGGCCTCTGCATCGCTAGAGGCGATCTTGATGACACCATCGTCGTTGATGTCGACCTTCGCGCCCGACACTTCCACGATCTCGCGGATAACCTTGCCGCCCGTGCCGATGACTTCGCGAATCTTATCCGTCGGCACCTGCATGGTTTCGATCTTGGGCGCATATTGGCTAAAGCCCTGCGGCGCGGTCAGCGCCTTGGCCATTTCGCCCATGATATGCATCCGCGCGTCCTTGGCTTGCGCCAAAGCCTGCTCCATGATCTCGAACGTGATGCCCGCAACCTTGATATCCATCTGCAAGGACGTGATGCCTGCTTCCGTGCCTGCGACCTTGAAATCCATGTCGCCAAGGTGGTCTTCGTCGCCCAGAATGTCGGTCAGAACGGCAAAGCGCCCGTCATCTTCCAGAATCAGGCCCATGGCCACACCGGCAACCGGCGCTTTCAACGGCACGCCCGCATCCATCATCGACAGCGACCCGCCGCAGACGGTTGCCATAGAGGACGACCCGTTCGATTCCGTGATCTCGGATACCAGACGGATGGTGTAGGGGAAATCCGTTGCCGCAGGCAGAACTGCCTGCAACGCGCGCCATGCCAGCTTGCCATGGCCCACTTCGCGCCGTCCCGGAGGGCCGAAGCGCCCAACCTCGCCCACCGAATAGGGGGGGAAGTTGTAATGCAGCAAGAAGCTTTGCTTGCTGGTGCCGGTCAGCGCGTCGATGAATTGTTCATCATCGCCCGTGCCCAGCGTGGTAACGCACAAAGCCTGCGTTTCGCCACGGGTGAACAGGCTGGACCCATGCGTGCGCGGCAGCAGGCTGGTTTCGGCCACGATGGGGCGCACGGTCTTGGTGTCGCGCCCGTCCACGCGGGGGGCACCGTTGATGATGTCGCCCCGCAGGATGGAGGATTCCAGCTTTTTCAGCGCCGACCCAAGGTTCGCATCAGCCAGTTGCTCTTCCGTCAGCGCGGCTTTGATCGCGTCGCGCGCGGCAGCAATCGCCGCCACACGTTCTTGCTTGTCGCGCAGGGCGAAGGCAGCACGCATCTGGGTTTCGCCAGCGGCCTTCACGGCGGCATACAGGTCCGAGTAATCCGGGGGCGTAAAGTCGAACGGCTCTTTCGCGGCGTCTTCGGCCAGGTCGATAATCAAGTCGATCACCGGCTGAATGCTGTCATGCGCGAATTTCACCGCGCCCAGCATTTCGGCTTCGGTCAGCTCATAGGCTTCCGATTCCACCATCATCACGGCGTCCTTGGTGCCCGCGACGACCAGATCAAGGCGCTGCTCGGCGTTTTCGCGCAGCTTTTCCATGTCTTGGCATTCGGGGTTCAGGATGTATTCGCCATTGGCATAGCCCACGCGCGCAGCGCCAATCGGCCCCATGAAGGGCGCGCCGGAAATGGTCAGCGCGGCGGAAGCGGCGATCATGGCGACCACGTCGGGTTCATTGACCAGATCGTGGCTCAGCACGGTGCAGATCACCAGAACTTCGTTCTTGAAGCCCTCGACAAACAGCGGGCGGATCGGACGGTCGATCAGCCGCGAGGTCAGGGTTTCCTTGTCGGACGGGCGCGCTTCGCGCTTCAGGAAACCGCCGGGCACCTTGCCGGCTGCGTAGTATTTCTCAACGTAATGCACGGTCAGCGGGAAAAAGTCTTGCCCCGGCTTGGCCTCTTTTGCGAAGGTCACGTTGGCCATAACGCTGGTTTCGCCCAGCGTGGCAATGACCGACCCGTCAGCCTGACGGGCAATCTTGCCGGTTTCCAGTGTCAGGGTTTCTTGGCCCCACTGGATGGATTTCTTGGTAATGTTGAACATACGTCATTCCTCGTCGGAGCACTTCCGGGCCCTTCCCGGATCTCCTGATGTGTATGGCGGCCCCATTGCCGCCGACCCCAATCCTTGTGCATCACGCCGGGGCCGAAGCGTCACGTCTCAGATAGGCCGTGCCATACAGGAAAAGCGGCTACGGGGGAAGTGGGGGAATTTGACAGTAAACCGCGCGCCAAGCGCGCCAATTCACACCCAGCGGGCGAAGGGCGGTAGGCTCATCAACACGGCGTCGGGGTCGTGCCCGGTTTGCAGGCCAAACTTGGTGCCCCGGTCATAGACAAGGTTGTATTCGGCATATAGCCCGCGATGGATAAGCTGCGTTTCCTTGTCCGCATCCGTCCACGCCATGCCGCGCCGCCGGTCCACCTGCGCCAGAAATGCGGGCAAAAAGGATTTGCCTACATCTTGGGTAAAGGCAAAGTCAGCGTCCCAATCGCCGGTGCAATAATCGTCGTAAAAAATGCCGCCCACACCCCGCGCGCGCTTGCGGTGGGGGATATAGAAATACTCATCCGCCCACTCCTTGAAGCGCGGATACAGATCCGGCCCATGCGGGTCGCAATGCGCTTTCAGCGTGGCGTGAAAATCGGCCGTGTCCTCTGGGTATTCGATGCAGGGGTTCAGGTCGGTGCCGCCGCCGAACCACCACGCGCCCGGTGTCCAGAACATGCGGGTGTTCAGATGCACGGCGGGGACATGCGGGTTTTGCATATGCGCGACCAAGGAAATGCCGCTGGCCCAGAAGCGTGGGTCACTGTCCAGCCCCGGAATTTCCTTGCGCGCGGTCAAGGACCGCTGCGCCGCGTCGCCCAACTGGCCGTAAACGGCAGAGACATTCACGCCGACCTTCTCGAACACCCGACCGCCGCGCATGACACTCATCAAGCCGCCGCCTGCGTCGGAACCGTCGGGCGCGTGGCGCTTGGTATCGGTCACCTCGAACCGCCCGGGCGCGCGGTCGGACATGGGCCCGGTGCCGTGGCTGTCCTCGACCGCCTCGAACGCCGCGACAATCTGGTCGCGCAGCGCGCGGAACCATGCAGCGGCGCGGGCCTTGCGGTCGTCAAAATCAGGATCGGTCATCGGCAAGGTTCCTTGTAGCTTTGCCTTGATGTGCCACGCGGGGGACCGCATGACAAGCTGGGTTTACAGATGTCACCGGGGCAGGGCCTGCGACATGACCTTTTCAACATTGGCCCCGCGGGCGCGGGCGCTTGCCTCGACCGCCTGTTGCAGCGCGGTGTTGCGGGCCAATAGGCGCCGAAAGCGCGCTTCATCCAGCGCAAACAAGGTGCAATGCGTGATCGCGCTGACCATGGCGCGGCGCGGTTGGCCGGTCAGCATTCCCAGATGGCCAAAAAACTCGCCCCGGCCCAGCCGCAATTTCTGCCCGCGGCGTTCCATCTCGACCGCGCCAGAGGCGATGAAATACACCGAGCGCGGCACTTCCCCCTTGCGGATCAAAACCTTACCCGGTTCGACATAATAGGTGGTCAGCGCGCGGGCCAGACGTTTATGGGCATCGGCGGGCATGTTGTCGAAAACGGGAAAGGCGCGCAGGAATTCCTCGCGCTGCAAGGCGAAATCCAGACGCGGCCGCTCATCCAACTGTTTGCGGGCCGCATCCAGCTTGGTGCGCAACGTGGCGTGCAATTCGCGCCCGATCAGCCCATCGGCAAAAAGCGTTTCATATTCGCGCTCTTCCAGCCGCAGCGAGGTGCGGCGCAGGAAGCGGCGTTCGATCTCTTCGGCATAGCCGGGATATTGCAGGCGCAGCCCCTCGATGGCACTGGCGGTTTCCTCGGCCCGGCGGCGCAGCAATTCGTGCAACAGATCGGCCACGCGTCGGCCATGAATGCGGCGAATCTTGCCCGCGATAAAGCCGTGCAATTCCTGCAAGACAAGCTGTTGGTTCAGCAGCAGTTCGAACCGGTCGGCGGTCATGGCCTCTAGCGGGCGCGACCAGCGCAGCCGGTTGTTCAGCCACACCGCGACCCGGTAGCGCCCACCAAAGCCCAGCGCGCGCCGCGCGGTGCTGCGGTATTCGTTGCGCCCGCCCAACCGCGTGCGTTCGATCAGGCCGTCAACATCGGACAGCATCCGCTCGACCAACCGGGATGAGAAGAGCTGTTGGCGGAAATGCTCGATAATCAGGTCGCGCTCGCGCCCGGCCAGCGCCACCAGCCCCAAGGTAATGCGGTCGCGGTCCGGAATATCGACGCTTTCGGCATCGGCCACCGCCCCGTCCAGCCGCCCGGCAAAGCGCTTGGCCTCTGACCGAATAACATCGGGCGTCAGTTGATAGTCGCGCGCGCTGTCCGACACGGCCTCGCGCACGTTTTGCAGCGCAACGGCAATGACCTGCCGCGACAGTGCCTCGTCCAGCGCGGGCAGGCGGTTCAGCCCCAAACGCGCGATCATCCAGCGCAAGGTCGTGCCCTGCACCAGCAGCGTGAACAGCGTGAAGCCGGTGGCAAGAATACCCACCTCGCGCTTGATGGCCGGGGGCACCAGCGCGCTTTCCGTGACCGCCAGCGCCAGCGCCAGCGTAACCGCACCGCGCAAGCCCCCCCATAGGATGGCCGCACGGTAGCTTGGGTCCACCCGTGGCGACAGGCGCATCCGGCCCAGTAGCGGTAAAACCCCGAACAGCATGACCGCGCGCGCCGCGATGGCCGCAACCACGATCACCCCGATCAGCAACAGATCGCTTGGGCGCAGGTCGCCCATCAGGCGCGGAATAAGCAGCGCGGCCAGAATGAAGATGAACGCCCCCGCCCAATAGGCCAGAATATCCCAGACCTCTCGTAGGTAGCCCCAGCTTGCGGGCGTCAGGCGGCTTGGACCGGTCAAGTTCAGCACCAGCCCGGCCACGACCACCGCAATAACGCCAGAGGCCCCGGCATATTGTTCTGCGACAATATAGGTCAGGTAAGGCAAGGCCACGCTGACCGACACTTGCGCGCGCGGAAAGGTTGGCAGCACCGCCATAAGTGCAATGGCAACGCGGGCAAAGACCCAGCCCAGCACCACCCCGCCGCCGATCAACCACGGAAAGGTCAGGGCCGCCTCTTGCAGGGTCGGGTTGGGCACGCCCAGCATGACAAAGGTCAAGAAAAACCCGAATAGCGCAATCGCGGCGGCGTCGTTCAGCAGGCTTTCACCTTCGACAATGCGGGTCAGACGTTGCGGCGCGGCGATGTTGCGAAAGATGCTGACCACGGCAGACGGGTCCGTGGTGGACACAACCGCGCCAATCAGCAAACAGGCCGCCAAGGGCAGGCTGGTAAACGGCGTCAGCGCATAGCCGATCACCACGGTAGACACCAGAACCGCCCCCACCGCCATCAGCAGGATGGGAACCCAGTCATCCAGCATCCGCCGCGCATTGACCACAAGCGCGACCTGAAACAGCAATGTGGGCAGCAGAATATACAGGAACACGTTCGACCGGATCGGCAAATCCAGCAGGCGCCGCACCACCGGGCTAAGCGTGTCCCCAAGGCCAGAGGTGGACAGCGTCAGCGCCACCGCACCGATAAGCGCGCCCATGATCGCCAAGATCACTGTAAAAGGCAGGCGCAGACGCTCGGCCAGCGGCTCTGACACGCCGATAACGACAAAAAGCAGCGCCACCGCGCCGGAAAAAGCGATGATATCCATGGGGTTTAGCCTAACGCACTGGCCAGACGAATGGAACGCGGCACAGGCTTATTCAGCCGCAAGCGCCACAGATTTGCGGTCGTTGCGCCCGATCTGGGCCAAGGCGGCCACGATATCATCCATCAGCGCCTGAAACGCGGTAAAACCGGGATTTGGGGCCACGCGCGCCTCGTCCAGATACAAGCCGCGGTCAATTTCCACCTGCACCACATGTTGCCCGACCGACGGCAACCCGTAACGCTGAGCGACATAGGCCCCGGCAAAGGGTGCATTGCGCGCCACGCGCAACCCGGCAGCGGTAAAGATGGCGGCAACGGCATCTACGATCTGGCCATCGCTGGACGCGCCAAAGCGATCGCCCAGTACCACATCGGGCCGGGTGGTGTTGCGCAGCATCACCGCGTCGCGCGGCATGGAATGCATATCGAGCAGGATCGCGCGGCCCATGTCGTGGACATGGTCGGCCATCAACTCTGCCAGCTTGTCATGGTAGGGTTGCCAATAGCTGCGCAAACGGTCCTGCGCCTGCATACGGCTGATTTTCCCCGAATAGATGGCCCGCCCCGCGGCCACGACGCGCGGAATAACCCCCAGCCCGGAACTGATCCGCGCATTCATGGCCCGCACGGTCACACCGGAAATCAGCGCCGGGTCAAGCTCGCTTGCGGCGCGGTTGTAATCGACATAGGCGCGGGGCACACCGCCCAGCAGCACATGCGCCCCGGCAGCAGGGGCAGCACGCAGAAACATGTCGACATAGGCATCTTCGGACGACCGCAAGGCCAGTTCATCCAGTTGCGACGCTTGCAGAAACTCGGCAGGATAGTCACGCGCGGAATGCGGCGAAGCGAACAAAACCGCAGTCGTCGCCGGTTCCGCCGGTATGAAATGAAAAGCGTGCATCCGATAATTCCTTGTCATATCGGGTTATAGCGCGAATTTCCCGGTGCGAAAGCCCTTGATCCCGCCCGCGACTCTATTTATAGACCCGTTTCACAGACGCGGTCTTGGCCCGCGTCCCTTTTGTTTGGGGCGCATGTCAGTCCAGTCGGGCGCGTAGCTCAGTGGTAGAGCACTACGTTGACATCGTAGGGGTCACAAGTTCGAACCTTGTCGTGCCCACCATTTCACCCCTGCCCCGGCAGGACAAGATTACAGGCAGGCGCACGCGCGCCGCGAGAAGGAGAAGACCGATGAAGGTCAAGAATTCGCTCCGGTCGCTCAAGCAGCGCCACCGTGATTGTCAAATCGTGCGCCGCAAAGGCCGCGTGTATGTCATCAACAAGACCCAGAAGAAATTCAAGGCACGTCAGGGCTGATCTTTCGCCCCGTTGTCGTGATTTGGCGCCGCCCTGTCGTTCAGGGCGGCGTTTTTCTGTGCCGAATCAGTAGCGTCGTGCCATGTCAGAGCCTTTGCCAGATCCCGCCCCGGTGCCCTTGTTGCGCCTGTCCGACCGCCCGGACTGGCGGTATCTGCTGCGCGATTTCTACGAATTGTATCGGCACCTGCCCGCCGGTGGCAGCGCCAAGATTCGCGCGCATCAGCGCGGGGTGCGTGAGCGGATCGCAAAGGTCATCAAGGCCAACCCGCCGATCGCCGATCTGCCGCCGATGGAAAAACCCGTCACCAAACATTTCCGCCGCGCGCTTGACCAAGGGCGCGAAGCCCAGCACGCCGCCTTCATCCGCACGATTGACGCGGTGCACGAGCGACTGCAATGGCAATATGGCTACGAAAAAGTGCCGCGCGGGCTGGAACAGAAATACGCCTATGCCGAACTGGTCGGCCCCACCGGCCCGGTTGTCACGAACGAGGTGATCCTAGGCCTGGTGCTGTTCGCGCCCGGCTGCACCTATCCGGCCCATGCGCATGATGGGATTACCGAAAGCTACCTGTGCCTGTCTGGCGCGGTATCGGAAAACGACCAAGGGGTGTATGCGCCCGGCTCGCTGATCTTCAACCAGCCGGGGCAGTTGCATCGCATTACTGTGGCCGACCACGAGCCGTCGCTGCTGGCCTATGCGTGGATGGGCGCGACCGAAAAGCTGGCGAACCAGAAAATGGTGTTCAGCCGCGCGCCGAAAACCCCGCGCTAACCTTCGGTAAAGCGAATAAGCCGCGGCAGGCACAACCGTTTCAGATCATAGTTTTCAACAATCGTCTTGCGCGCTGCCGCCCGGCGCGCGGCAAAGCGGGCTGGGTTGCCCAGCGCCGCGATCAGCGCGTCCGACCAAGCGTCAATATCGAAGAAATCGACCAACTGGCCATTTACGCCATCGACCACAACTTCCTCGACCGGGGCGGTGCGCGACGCGATGACATGCGCGCCCATGGCCATCGATTCCAGCAGCGACCACGACAGCACGAACGGAATGGTCAGATAGGCATGGGCGCGCGAAATCTGCACCAGCGTGACAAAGTCGCGATAGGGCACACGCCCCAGAAAATGCACCCGCTCCAACCCCGGCGCGCCTGCAATTTCCGACAGGAATCGGTCTTTCCATGTGCCTTGCGGCGGGGCCATGCCATAGCTGACCCCATCACCGCCGATAATGACAACCTGCGCGCCGGGCCGCGCGGCCAAGATTTGCGGCAAGGCGCGGATAAAGATATGCGACCCGCGATAGGGTTCTATATTGCGGGTCACATAGGTCAGAACCTCATCCCCCGCGCGCAAGCTGCGGCCATTGGGCAGCGTGAACTGCGCGGCCGGGTTAGGGACCAGCAAATCGGTATCCACCCCGTCATGGGTAATGGTGATCTTGGCGCGCAATTCGGGCGGGAAGGTGTCGGCCTGCCATTCGGTCGGGGCAAGTGCCGCATCGGCCTGCACCATGGACAGCGCCAGATGCGATTGCCGCGCGATCACGCCAAACCCCGCAAACGGGTCGGCGCTGCTGAATTCCGGGTCAAACCCTACATCCAACCCGGTGGTGCCATAATAGAATTCGGCATAGACCAACAATCGGGCCTGCGGGAAAATCTCTGCCAGGAACAGGGTTTCGCCCCAACCGCTATGCCCGAAGATCACATCGGGCACGAACCCCAGTTTGTCGCGCAACTGCGCCGCCGCGCGGCCCACGCGGTGCGCGCGGTCGGTCATGGCCATATAGGTCGTGGCCAGCCGCGCTTGCCCTGGCTTGGGGGCCGGATCGGGCATGGGGTAGCGATAGGTTCGGATCGGGCTTTGCTGCTGGTTGCTCTCGGCAGTCAGGGCCACCACGTCATGCCCGCGCGCGGCAAGGGCAGGGGCCAAATGCTTGAACTGGGCCGGAAAATTCTGATGGACGAACAGAATTTTCACGCAGTCACCCCGTCAATCGGCGCCGATAGCGGTCATGTCGAAGGCCGCCGCCAAAAGCGCGCGGGTGTAATCCTGTTGCGGCGCGTCAAACACCTGGTCGACCGGCCCGCTTTCCACGACATCGCCCTGCTTCATGACCACAACCTTGTGCGACATGGCCCGCACCACCCGCAGATCGTGGCTGATAAACAGATAGGCCAGCCCGTGGCGGCGCTGCAAGTCGCGCAGCAATTCCACGATCTGCACCTGAACGGTCATATCAAGCGCAGATGTCGGTTCGTCCAGCACCAGCAGCTTGGGCCGCAGGATCATGGCGCGGGCGATGGCAATGCGCTGGCGCTGCCCACCGGAAAACTCATGCGGGTAGCGTTCCATCGTGGCGGGGTCCAGACCCACCTCGGTCATGATCTCTGCCACCAATTCGCGTTCCGACTGCCCGGTGGGACTGCCATGCACGCCCAAGCCTTCGGAAATGATCTGTTCGACCGTCATGCGCGGGCTAAGGCTGCCGAACGGGTCTTGGAACACGATCTGCACATCGCGGCGCAGCGCCCGCAGATCGGCAGATTTGCGGCCCTGAATATCGGCGCCGTCAAACCAGATCGGCCCTTCGCTGGAAATAAGCCGCAAAATGGCCAGCGCCAGCGTGGTCTTACCCGACCCGGATTCGCCGACCACGCCCAAGGTCTCACCCGCGCGCAGGGTCAGGCTGGCGCCGTTCACGGCTTTGACATGCCCAACCGTGCGGCGCAGGAAACCGCGCGTTATAGGAAACCAGATGCGCAAACCATCGGTGCGCAACACCTCTGCCGCGCTATCGGGGACGGGGGGCGGCGTGCCGTGCTGTTCGGCGGCCAGTAGCTTGCGGGTATAGGGGTGTTGCGGTGCGTCGAAAATTTCCGATGTTTTCCCCTGTTCCACGATTTCGCCCGCTTGCATCACACACACCCGGTCGGCAAAACGGCGCACGATGTTCAGGTCATGGGTGATGAACAAAAGGCTCATCCCCTCGGCGCGTTTCAGATCGACCAACAATTCCAGAATTTGCGCCTGAATGGTCACATCCAGCGCGGTGGTCGGTTCATCCGCGACCAGCAATTCGGGGCCGTTCGCCAACGCCATTGCGATCATCACGCGCTGCCGCTGCCCGCCCGACAACTGGTGCGGATAGGCCGACAGGCGGCTTTCGGCGTCGTGAATACCCACCTTGTTCAGCAGGTCCAGCACGCGCGCCCGCGCCGCCGCCCCCGACAGGCCCTGATGCAATGACAGGCTTTCCGCGATCTGTTTTTCAATCGTGTGCAGCGGGTTCAGCGAGGTCATCGGCTCTTGGAAGATGAAGCTGATGTCATTGCCGCGCACCTGCCGCAGCTTGGCCGCAGGCGCGCCCACCAGTTCCGCGCCCTTGAAGGTTACAGAGCCCGCCACCTGCGCGGCATCGGGCAACAGCCCCACGCAGGACAAGGCGCTGACAGATTTGCCCGACCCCGATTCGCCCACGATCGCAACGGTTTCGCCCTTGTCCACATGGAAGGACACGCCGCGCACCGCAGGCACGGGCTGACCGTCTTGCCGGAAGGTCACGGTCAGATCTTGCACGTTCAGCAGGCTCATCGGAACGTCTTTCTGGGGTCGAACGCGTCGCGCACCCCTTCAAAGATAAAAACCAGAAGCGACAGCATGACCGCAAAGGTGAAAAAGGCCGAGAACCCAAGCCATGGCGCTTGCAGGTTGTTCTTGGCCTGAAGCGTAAGTTCGCCAAGCGACGGGGCCGAAGACGGCAGGCCAAAGCCCAGAAAATCCAGCGTCGCCAAGGTGCCGATGACCCCGGTGATGATGAAGGGCAACATCGTCAGCGTGGCCACCATGGCATTGGGCAGAACATGGCGGAACATGATGCGCGTGTTCGACACGCCCAGCGCTTTCGCGGCGCGGATATATTCAAAGTTCCGCGCCCGCAGGAATTCAGCACGCACCACGCCGACCAACCCTGTCCAGCCAAACAGGGTTATCAAGAACACCAATAGCCAAAAATTCATCGCGACCATGCTGGAAATGATGATGATGATGTAAAGCGACGGAACAGAGTTCCACAGCTCGATCACGCGCTGAAACAGCAGGTCCAACGCGCCGCCGAAATAGCCCTGCACCGCCCCCGCCGCGATCCCGATGGCAGAGCTGAGCGCGGTCACGACAAGCGCGAAGGTTATCGACAGCCGGAACCCGTAGATAATCCGCGCCAGCACGTCGCGCGCGGTGTCATCGGTGCCCAGCAAGTGCCGGTCATCGGGCGCAGAGGGCGCCGCACCGCCGATCTCGTTCACGGTATCGTAGCTATAGGGGATGGGGGGCCAGATCATCCAGCCTTGGGTAATCTCTGCCCCGTCAACAACGCCTGTTTCGGCCTGCGCGCTGGCCTCTTCCGGGTCGTCAAAGCACAGCTCCGCGCCGCCTGCGCGGATCAGGCATTGCACCACCGGGTCGGTATATTGCGCTTCGGTGCGGAAATCGCCGCCAAAGGTGGTTTCGGCGTAGAAATTGCCGATGGGGAAGTAATAGGCCCCTTGATAATTGATTACGATGGGCCGGTCATTGGCGATGAATTCCGCGAAAAGCGAAACAAAATACAGCGTGCCAAGTATAATCAGCGACCACCACGCGCGGCGGTTGGCCTTGAAATTTGCCCAACGCCGTTGGTTCAGCGGCGACAGCGCAAAACGGCTACGGGTTTGGGTGCGCGGCGGGAAATTTGTCTGGTCCATGGCGTCAGGTCTCTCGCGACTCGAAATCAATTCGCGGGTCGATCCAGACATACATCAGGTCTGACAGCAGACCCACGACCAGCCCCAACAGGCTAAACACGAACAAGGTGCCGAACATGACCGGGTAATCACGGGCCACGACGGCCTCGAACCCCAGACGGCCCAAGCCATCAAGCGAGAAGATGGTTTCAATAATCAGCGAACCGCCAAAGAACACGCTGACGAACACAGCCGGAAAACCCGCGATCACGATCAGCATGGCGTTGCGGAACACATGGCCATACAGCACGCGGTTTTCCATCAGCCCCTTGGCGCGCGCGGTCATGACGTATTGTTTGCGGATTTCATCGAGGAAAGAGTTCTTGGTCAGCAGTGTCAGTGTTGCAAAAGCGGCAATGGTGGATGCGATCACAGGCAAGGTAATATGCCAGAGGTAATCCAACGCCTTGCCGATGGGCGACAACTGGTCCCACACCTCTTGCGGAGAGGTCAGGCCCCGCGCCGGGAATATCTGGTAATACGACCCCCCTGCGAACAACACCAATAGCAGGATTGCGAACAGGAAACCGGGGATCGCATAGGCCACGATAATCAGCCCCGACGTGAATGTGTCAAACCGCGTTCCGTCGCGCGTGGCCTTGCGAATGCCAAGCGGAATGGAAACCATGTAAGCGATCAGCGTAGACCACAGGCCCAGCGTGATCGACACGGGCAGCTTTTCCACCACCAGATCAACAACCGAAATGGACCGGAAGTAGCTTTCGCCAAAATCAAACCGCATATAGTTCCACATCATATGCAAAAAACGTTCGAGCGGCGGTTTGTCGAAGCCGAATTCGCGTTCCAACTCTTCTATAAATTCGGGTGGCAACCCGCGCGCGCCGACATAGCGTTCGTTTTCCATGGCGCCCGCGTTCACATCCGCGCCGCCCCCGTCGAAAGCCCCGAATACATTGCCTTGCCCTTCCATGCGGGCAATCACCTGTTCGATCGGGCCGCCGGGCACGAATTGCACAAGGAAGAAGTTTATCAGCATCACCCCCAGCAGCGTGGGGATGATCAGCAGCAAGCGTCGCGCGATATAAGCGCCCATGGGTTACCTCAATGCGCCAGAGGCGCGCAGTTCTTCGGCGCGGTCCGCGTCATACCACCAGAAATCCAACTCTCCGGTGGAAAACGGCGGGATGGTTTCGGGGTGTTTGAAGATATCCCAATAAGCGACCCAGACCGTATCGTTATACCATGCAGGCACCATGATAAGTTCATGCCGCAGCGCGCGGTCCAGTGCCATCAGCGCCGCATCCCGTGCTTCGGGGGTGTCGGCATCCAAAGACGCGTCGATGATTGCATCCACCAGCGGGCTGGCCAAGCCGGCAGGGTTGAACAGGCTGAATTCGGCGGTTTCCGACCCGAAGCGCTGGTGCAGCCCGGTGCCCGTGTCCATGAACGCACCATACTGGTCGAAGATCATGTCATAGTCGCGGTTGCGGCGGCGGTCGGTGTGCTGGGCCGCGTCGATACGCTGGAATTGCGCGTCAATGCCCAACTGCCGCAAGTTCTGCGTGTAGGTTTCGACAATCGAATCCATCGTGGCGGACCCGGCAGAGGATACCGGGATCTCGATCACCATCTGCCGGCCATCGGCATTGCGCAAAGCGCCTGCGTCATCCACGGTCCAGCCCGCTTCTTCCAGCAGGCCGCGCGCGCGGCGGATGTTGCGACGGTCGGCCAATCGGTTGGCATTGGACAGATGCGGCATCCGGGCCGGTTCCGTCAGCATGGCGGGCGGCACCAGATCACCCAAGGATTCCAGCAATTCCAGTTCCAGACCCTCGGGCGGGCCATCGGCTTGCAAGCGGGTGCCTTGGGTGTAGGACGCGCGCGGCTTGAACAGCCCGTATTGCAGGGTTTCATTCGTCCATTCAAAATTGAAGGCCAGAGAGATCGCTTCGCGCACGCGGGCATCGGCGAACATCTCGCGCCCAAGGTTGAACACAAAGCCGGTGGGCGTGGGCGGCAAGCCGGTTGGCAATTCGTCGCGCACGACATGGCCGCGCTCTATGGCCGGGAAATCGTAACCGGTCGCCCATTGGCGCGAATTGTTCTCGGCCCGGAAGGTGTAAATCCCGCTTTTGAACCCTTCGAAGGCCGCCGCCCCATCGGCAAAGTACTCGATGCGAATTTCATCGAAATTGTGCCGCCCCACATTGTTGGGCAGGTCCGCGCCCCAGTAATCCGGGTCGCGCTTGTAGGTGATGGAGCGGTTCACCTCGAACTCATCCAGCATGTAGGGGCCGGAGCCGGGCGAAATTTCCATGCGCGATTCGTCCAGCCGCGCGCCGGTCTCCTCATACCAAGTTTTGGAAAACACTGGCGTGCTGCCCACCTGGTCAATCAACGACCGGCGCGATATGCCATCGGCAAAGGTGAATTTCACGGTGTAATCGTCCAACGCCTCGGCAGAGAGAACGCGCTTGCTGACCGCTTGGCTGTAGGACGGCAGGCCCTGTTCAATGAACAGGTTATGGCTGAAGACCACGTCATGCGCGGTCACGGGCGTACCGTCTGAAAACCGCGCTTCGGGCCGCATGTGGAAGATGACCCACTCCTTGCTGGCCGGATATTCCACCATATGCGCCAGTAGCCCGTAATATTCGCCATAAGCATCTGCCGGGGCCATGCCGCCACCCATGGGTTCCGCGGTTTCCAGCAGGCTTTCATATATCGCCGATGACAGCGCGCCCGCCCGCCCCTTGCGCGAGAAGGGGTTCATCGAATCGAACGTGCCTTGGGCGGGCAGCGCGATCGCCCCGCCCTTGGGCGCGTCGGGGTTGACGTAGTTGAAATGCGTGAAATCTTCGGGGTAGCTCAACTCGCCATAAAAGGAATACCCATGCGCGCGAATGATGTCGTCATCTTGCGCGGCCAAGGGCGCGGCCCCAAGTGCAAGCGCAAAGACGGCGACGCGGGTCATACGGTGAAACATCGGCAACTCCTCCTGCTGGCCCCGTCTGACGCGGGGATTTGGGCTACTATTCAGGTTTTCCGCGCCCCTGTCGACACGCGCGGATCATTTCACAAGGTATTTTGATCGCGGTTGATAAAAAGCAAACAGGCCGCCCGCAAAAACGGACGGCCTGTTGTCACGCGCGCGGCGTGTAATCAGCTTTGGCTTTGGATATAGGCGATCAGGTTGGCACGGTCCTGCACATCGCCAATGCCGCGAAAGTTCATCGACGTGCCTTCGGCGCTATTGGCCGGGGATTCGATGAAAGTGTTCAGGTTTTCGGGCGACCACACCTCGCCCACCTGCGCCAGAGCGCCGGAGTAGTTGAACCCGTCCACGCTGGCGATGTCACGATCCACAACGCCATGCAGGTAAGGGCCGACACCGTTGCGCCCGGCTTCCAGCGCGTGACAGGCGCGGCACTGGCCCCAGACCTGCGAGCCAGCATCGGCATCGGCGACTTCGAACGCTTCTTCAAATGTCAGTTCGGCGACCGGTTCTGCATCCATATCCTCTTCGCCGGTATCGATGGCATAGGCTTGGGGCGCATCGGCGTTGCGGGGCACATACAGCGCGCTGGCAGCCCATTGGCCCAGCAGCAGAACCAGCAACGCACCGCAAAGCGAAGCCACAGTTTTGGTAATCACCATCGTGTCGAACATAGCGCAGTCCCTAAACCAGAGATTTTGGCGGTATGTATCCGCTTCCCATACTCGGTTTCAAGCGATAGTTACCGCGACGAAACGTCGTTTCGGGCGAATTTGACAGATGCGAGCGGAAACATGACCGGCAAGATCGCTTTTCAAGGAGAGTTGGGCGCCTATGGCCATCAGGCCTGCGCCGACACGCGGCCCGATTACGACCCGTTTCCCTGCGCAACGTTTCACGACACGATGGAAGCAGTGCGCTCTGGCGCGGCCGATCTGGCCATGGTCGCGGTCGAGAATTCGATCTATGGCCGTGTGGCAGATGTGCATTCGCTGCTGCCCGAAAGCGGGCTGCATATCGTGGCCGAAGCCTTCGTGCGGGTGCATGTGAACCTGCTGGGCGTGCCCGGTGCCACGCTGGACCAAGTGCAAGAGGCGCATGGCCACCCGGTAATCCTGCCGCAATGCTCTGGCTTTCTGCGCGCCCATGGCATTCGCGGCGTGGTCAGTTCCGACAATGCCCGCGCCGCGCGCGAAGTTGCCGAACGCGGCGACCCGACCCATGCAGCGCTTGCCAGCGAAATGGCCGCGCAGATCTATGGGTTGCAGGTTCTGGCCCCACAGATTGAAGACCGGCCCGATAACACCACCCGCTTTCTCATCATGGCACAAGAGCCCGACCTGTCGCGGCGCGGCGATCACGGCATGATGACCAGCTTCCTGTTCCGCGTGCGCAACATTCCGGCGGCCCTGTATAAGGCAATGGGCGGGTTTGCCACCAACGGGGTGAACATGGTCAAGCTGGAAAGCTATATGGTGAACGGGTCGTTCACCGCGACCCAGTTCTTTGCCGAGATAGAGGGCCACCCGGACGACGCCAATGTCAAACTGGCGCTGGACGAGTTGCGCTATTTCACATCCTACCTGAATATTCTGGGCAGCTACCCGGCAGACCCGGCGCGGCGTTAACCGATCACGCCGACCGGCCCAATCGCGCCCGTTTGCGCGCGCTGCATAAGCACTTGGTCCAGCAGCACGCAGGCCATCATTGCTTCGGCCACCGGCACCGCGCGAATGCCCACGCAAGGATCGTGCCGCCCCTTGGTGACAACGCTGTTGGGGCTGCCGTCGCGCAGGATCGACTCGCGCGGGGTGGTGATGGAACTGGTCGGTTTGACAGCAAAGCGCACAACCACATCCTGCCCTGTCGAAATACCGCCCAAGATACCCCCCGCTTTGTTGCTGCGATAATCCGGGCCATCCGCACCCATGTCGATTTCGTCCGCGTTTTCCACCCCGGTCAGGGCGGCGGCATCCATTCCCGCGCCAATCTCGACCCCCTTGACCGCGTTGATGGACATCATCGCGGCGGCGAGTTCCGTGTCCAGCTTGGCATAAATCGGCGCGCCAATGCCTGCGGGCAGCCCCTTGGCCACCACTTCGATGGTGGCGCCAACGGAGTTGCCATCGCGGCGCATGGCGTCCAGCGCCCTGGCCCAATCTTCGGCGGCTTGTGCATCGGGCACCCAGAACGGGTTGCGCGCGATCTCTGACTCAACGAACCGGGCGCGGTCAATATGGTGCGGCCCCATCTGCACCATGTAAGCCAGTATATGCAGGTCGGGCAAAAGCTGGCCCAGCACCGCGCGCGCCACGCCGCCCGCCGCCACCCGCGCCGCCGTTTCGCGCGCAGAGGACCGGCCACCCCCGCGCGGGTCACGCAGCCCGTATTTTTGGTAATATGTTATGTCGGCATGGCCGGGGCGGAACGTGTCGGCGATATTGCCGTAATCCTTGCTGCGCTGATCCACGTTGCGGATCATCAACTGAATCGGCGTGCCGGTGGTGCGGCCCTCGTAAACCCCCGACAGAATTTCCACCGCGTCGGGTTCGCGCCGCTGCGTTGTGTGCCGGTTCTGCCCCGGTTTACGCTTGTCCAGCCATTGCTGGATCATGGCTTCATCCAGCGCCACACCCGGCGGGCAACCATCGACTGTCGCCCCCAAGGCAGGCCCATGGCTTTCGCCCCATGTGGTCACGCGAAACAAATGGCCGAATGTGTTGAAGCTCATCGAATTTTACCGGTTTTTCACGGTTAATGGGACTACATTGCTCTGGGAGTGATTGGAATAGGTATTCCATGTGGGTGTGTAATCTTCAGATTGATTGCCCCAAACGGTCCATCCATCGCGCGGGCCGCGTGCAAATAATTCCAAGCGATTCCCGAAACTACACCGCTCAATCAGGTCATATTGTTCGTCCGGCTTGCGGCTGTGCTCGCGTTTCTGCGTGACAAGAATATTTTCTTGCGACCGACCCGGCGGCAGTGTCCGCGCATTCTTGCCGCGCACCCCGAACAGCAGAACTTCCGTGACGTTGCGAAAATAGAACCCCACGCCGCGCCGATCTGGCCCACCATCTTTGCGCACCTTATACCAGACAAGGTTGCTTTTGTAACTGAAACCCCAATGCTCCATCACCTTAAGTCCCTCGGGCAAAAGAGCGTTTGGAACCCAAAGATAAAGATGCGCCGGTTCTCCGGCCAAGGCTTCGACCGGCATATCGCAAATCTCTTCCAACGACAGGGTTGGATAACGTGACAAGCGCTTATGTTCCGGTGCCATTTTGCCAGTGCGATTCTGAAACTGCCAAGGCGGGTCAGCAAGAATTGTCTGAAACTTCTGCCCTCTCAGTGTGTCGAGCAGATCGTCTGCGGCGCTTTTCATGCTTCGTCCTCTACATACAGGCTTGGTGAGATGCCAAATACCAAAAGAGGGCATCCAGCAGCACCACCACCTTCGATCTTCGGCAGCAATTTACTCATATGCGTTGTTGAGGCTCCATATGATGATCCTCGCCCAAGTTTCTTAAAAATATCTTGTAATTCGTCGCAACGTGTCACGATCACCCCAACGCTTACTGCCCGCAGGTCGAACAACAAACGAAAGTTGTTCAAATCACGATCGAAAAACGGGTCCTTGTTGTTCCATTCAATCTCTAGCGCGACCTCGTTGCGATAGCAGTCAATCTGATGTGTCGGTGAATCCAGCCGCACCCCGTCCAACAGGACGCCGGTCTCGAATTTCTTCTCAATCCAACCTCTTTCATACAAAAAGTCATCTATGAAGCCAGAGACCTTACTCTTGCTCCCACCACCCGTTGCAATCCAACTTTTCCGAAGCCTGAATGCCCCAAGAACATCGAGGATATCACGCCACTCTTTTGGATAGTCGGACGCAAGAATTGCGCTGGCATGCCGCCATTCATGCACTTCGTAGTGCTGTCTTACGAAATCGGGCAGACGGTCATGCAACATTTAGGGAGTCCTATACTACACACAACACTATTTGGTTCTTGTTTCGCTTGCAACCAGACAGCTTGCCGCGACCGTGCAAAAGCGTTACCTCTCCCATCACCTCGGGGTGCCCTTTGGGCTGAGATGTGCGAAACGCATGAACCCGTTGAACCTGAACCGGTTAAGACCGGCGGAGGGAAGGGACAGGGCGCATCGCGCCCGCGCTCATCTCCGCCTGTCGTGAAGAATGGAGATTGAGACATGAAATCACCCCTTTTCGCGGCGGCATTCCTTGGCTTGGCAGCATCCGCCCAAGCCCAGACATTGACCGTCATTGCGCCCGATTATTTCGGGTCCGAATGGGGCCCTGGCCCCGCCATAAAGGAGGGTTTTGAGGCCCGCTGCAACGGCTGCACGCTGGAGTTTCGCACCGGCGATGTCATGTCGCGGCTGCAACTGGAAGGCGCGCGGCTGGAAGGCGACGTGGTTATCGGGCTGAACACCGACACCACCTTGCGCGCCCGCGAAACCGGGCTGTTCGTGCCGCATGGCCAGCCGCTGGACGCGCTGACCCTGCCGATCGACTGGGAGGACGAGACCTTCCTGCCCTTCAACTGGGGCTATAACGCCTGGGTCTATGACAAGACCCGCGTCGAAAACCCGCCCACCAGCTTTGCCGAATTGCTGACCCGCGAGGATATCTCGCTTGTGTGGCAAGACCCGCGGTCATCCGGTGCAGGGCTGGCGCTGCTGCTTTGGGTGGACCAACTGTATGGCGAGGACGCGGCAGAGGTCTGGGCAGCCCTGTCGCGGCAGACCGTGACCGTCACCGCCGGATGGTCCGAAGCTTACGGCCTGTTCACCGAGGGCGAGGCCGACATGGTCATGAGCTACGCCACATCGCCCGTCTATCACATCGTGGCCGAAGAGGATGACAGCAAGGCCGCCGCCATTTTCGAGGAGGGGCATTACCTGACCGCCGAGGTGGCGGGAATCCTTTCTGGCGCGGCGCAGCCGGATCTTGCCGCCGATTTCATGGCCTATGTCCTGTCGGCAGAGTTCCAGCAGATGATCGCCTATGCCAACTGGTCCTACCCGTCGGCCCTGCCGCGCGCGGACTGGCCAGAGGTGATGCGCGACCTGCCCTTCCCCGAAACGCCCATTCGGTATGACGAGGCCAAGGCAGAAAAGCGCCGTGGCCCAGCATTGGACTTGTGGTTGCAAGGCATGACCCGGTGACAAGCGCCCGCACCATGACCCTTGCCATGGCAAGTGTCGTGGCGCTGTGGTTGCTGGCGTTGAATTTCGGCGCGCTGGGGGCAGTCGCCTTGCGCGCCGAAGGGCTGACAGGCTTGCGCGCGGCGGATTGGGCCGCCGTGCGTTTTACGCTGCTGCAAGCGTTTCTGTCTGCGCTTTTGTCGGTTGTGCTGGCGATTCCGGTCGCCCGCGCCTTGGCACGGCGCCAATTCGTAGGGCGTGGCCTGCTGATAACGCTGATGGGCGCACCCTTCATCCTGCCCACGCTGGTCGCGGTGCTGGGCCTGCTGGCGGTGTTTGGCCGCTCTGGGCTGGTGAACGATGCGCTGGCGCTGGTCGGATTGGGGCCGGTCAACATCTACGGGCTGCATGGTGTGGTTCTGGCGCATGTGTTCTACAACCTGCCACTGGCCACCCGGATCATCCTGCAAGGCTGGGCGGCAATCCCGGCGGAACGGGTGCGGCTGGCAGTTTCGCTTGGGTTTTCGCCTGCCGACCGGTTGCGCCATCTGGAAGTGCCGATGTTGCGAGAGCTTGCGCCCGGCGCGTTCCTGCTGGTGTTCCTGATCTGTCTGACCAGCTTTGCGGTGGCGCTGGCGCTGGGCGGCGGGCCGCGTGCAACAACTGTTGAACTGGCCATCTACCAAGCGTTCCGCTTCGATTTCGACATGGGCCGCGCCGCTGCGCTGGCCTTGCTGCAATTCGCGCTCTGCCTTGGCGCTGGCGTGCTGGCGCTGCGCGTCGCGCTGCCCTCTGGCATGGGCGGCGGTCTGGACCGCCCGCTGCCGCGCATGGACTATCGCTCCCATGCCGCGTGGGGCGATAGCCTGCTTGTCACGCTTGCCGCGCTGTTCCTGCTGGTGCCGCTGGCGCTGATCGTGCTGCGCGGCGCGCCGCATCTGGCCAGCCTGCCTGCACCTGTCTGGCACGCGACCATACGCTCGCTTTGGGTGGCGCTGGGGGCCACAGCACTGACCATCGGCTTCGCGCTTGTGCTGGCCCATGCCATCCTTGCCCTGCCGCGTGCGGGCGCGATGGGCCTTGAATGGCTGGGGCTGGCGGCGCTGGCGGCGTCGCCCTTGGTTATCGGCACGGGGCTGTTCCTGATGCTGCGCCCCGTGGCCGACCCGCGCGACATGGCGCTGGCGGTGACCATGCTGGTCAATGCCGGGCTGGCGCTGCCCTTTGCGCTGCGGCTGATCCTGCCTGCCTTGCGCGACAGCCACGCCACGCAAGGGCGGCTGGCGGCATCGCTGGGCTTGCACGGGGGGGCACGGTTGCGGCTGGTGACACTGCCGCGCCTGCGCCGCCCGCTGGGCTTTGCCGCCGGGTTGACCGCGGCCTTGTCGATGGGCGACCTTGGCGTGATCTTGCTGTTTGCCGATGCCGAACGCGCCACGCTGCCCATGCAGCTTTACCGCCTGATGCAGGCTTACCGACAGGATGACGCGGCAGGCGCGGCGCTGTTGCTGTTGCTTTGCAGCCTTGCGCTGTTCTGGGCATTCGACAGATGGGGGCGCACCAATGCTGCGGCTTGAGAACGTGACGATCCAGCAAGGCGGGTTTCACCTGCGCGCGGATTTTGCCGTGCCGCAAGGCGCGCATGTCGCGGTCATCGGGCCGTCAGGGGCCGGAAAATCGACACTTCTGGGGGCGATTGCCGGGTTCGTGCCGCATGCCGGGAAGATCGCGTGGCGGGGCGCAGCCCTGCCGCAAGACCCCGGCGCGAGGCCCGTGTCGATCCTGTTTCAGGATAACAACCTGTTCCCGCATCTGAGCGTTTTCGACAATGTCGCCTTGGGGCTGAAACCGGGGCTGCGGCTGTCGCCGCGCGAGCGCGCACAGGTATCAGATGCGCTGGCCCATGTCGGCCTTGCGGGGATGGAAATGCGGCGCCCGGCAGAACTGTCGGGCGGGCAACACAGCCGCGTTGCACTGGCGCGCACGCTGATTCGCGCGCGGCCAATCGTATTGCTGGACGAGCCTTTCGCCGCGCTTGGCCCGGCGCTGAAAGCCGACATGCTGGCATTGGTGGCCCAGATCGTGGCCAAGACCGGCGCGACGCTGCTGATGGTCAGCCATGACGTGGCCGATGCGCGGGCGATCTGCGACCAGACCGTGCTGGTGGCAGAGGGAGTGGCACACCCGCCGCAAGGGACCGGGCAGTTGCTGGACAATCCGCCACCCGAATTGCGGGCCTATCTGGGGTAGCCGGGGGTTTATCAGGGGCTTTGCCCCTCTGGTCCCTGCGGGACCATTCACCCCAGGATATTTTTGCAAGGATGAAAAGGGGCAGGTCAGGCAGAGTGTCGGGCGCCGAAAATGGCAGAGCCGACGCGCACATGGGTGGCACCATGGGCGATTGCGGTTTCGAAATCGTCCGACATGCCCATGGACAGGCCTGTCAGACCGTTGCGGGTGGCGATATCCGCAAGCATCTGGAAATGCGCGGACGCGTCTTCGTCCACCGGGGGAATGCACATCAGGCCCAGCAAGGGCAGGTCAAGGGCGCGGCATTCGGCGATCATGGCATCGGCATCGGCTGGCAGAATGCCGGCCTTTTGCGGCTCTGCCCCGGTGTTGACCTGCACGAACAGGCCGGGACAATGGCCAAGTTCCTGCGCCAGACGCGCAAGGGTGCGGGCAAGTTTGGGACGATCCACGGAATGGATGATGTCGAACAGCTCCATCGCCTGGCGCGCCTTGTTGGTTTGCAACGGCCCCAACAGGTGCAATTCGACCGGGCCGAAGGTGTCGCGGAAGCCGGGCCATTTGCCCGCCGCTTCCTGCACGCGGTTTTCGCCAAAGACACGATGTCCGGCTTCCAACACCGCGCGCACACGCGCGTCGGGTTGCACCTTGGACACCGCGATCAGGCTGACAGCGCCGGGGGCGCGGCCTGCCTGCGCCTCTGCGGCAGCGATTCGCGATTGGATATCCTGCAATGACATAGCGAGCCTTCAGTTTCCGATGAACACGCTTTGGCCGCGGCGCGGGTTGGATGTGTCAGAGCCGAGTTTGTCGAGGTCCAGCTCTGCCCCGAAACGCAACCCGCCATCGGTTTCGCCCACGAATTTCAGCTTGAGTTCGGTGCGGGCATAGAGCCGCGCTTCGGCGCGGTCGCTGCCCGGTGCGGCGGCGGGCCGGTCCCAGACCACGCCCATGCGCGTTTCGCCCCGCATGGACAGGCCGGGCGTGTCGGCATGTGCCGCAGGAAGCAGAAACAGGGGCAAGAGGAACGCCGCTTTACGCATATCAGCGGGCCAAGCTGCGCACATCGTCACTGGCACCGATGAACACGCCACCCACGCCATCCAGCGCGGCAGATGTGGTTTCGCACGCGGCAAGGCCGAGCGTGACAAGCAGAAGAAGACAAAGCTTTTGCGCCATACGGTTTCACACCTTTTTCCAAGCGTGGCGGAAAGAGTAGGGCAAAGCGTAAGCGGCGAAAAGGGCAAGACGGTCAAAAAAGAAAAGAGCGGGCGCAAGGCCCGCTCTTTCCGACGTTCAATCCGGGTTGGATTAGAACTTGAAGGACAGACCGAAATCGGCGAGGGTGGCGTCAGCAGTACCGTCGCGCGCGATGCCGCCGACCAGTTCAGCACCGCCGCCCAGATCGTAGGCAGCGCCCACGCCGAAGTTTGTATCTTCGTCGGTGTCGCGAGATGCGAAAGCGGTGACGGTGGTTGCGTCGAACGAGCCGGAGACCGACAGACCGTAGGAGTCGCCGTCAGTGCTGTGGTCAGCGTAGATCGCTTTCACGGTCAGCATGTCCATGCTGTAAGCGGCCGAGATGGACACTTGATCGGGGCCGCCGTCTTCGTCTTCGTAGCCCAGACCCACGGTGAAGCCTTCAAAGGAGTAACCAGCTGCGATGCTGATCACGCGGTCGCTTTCGTCGATCTGGCCGATGCCTGCAGCAATGCTGAAACCGTCGATGCTGTATTCATACAGAGCGCCCGGTGCGGTGCCGATGCCAATGTATTCGATCTCGTTCAGATCCTCCAGACCGGTCAGGCCAACGCCGTCAATCTGGCCGACGATCGCGTCAGCTGCGCTGTCAACGTCACCCATCGACAGTTTGCCGAATTCGCCGGAGATGAACACGGTGCCAGCTTCGCCACTGTCTGCATCGACAGCATCTTTAGCGCCAAATTTTGCGCCGAAAGCCAGACCGCCATCGGTTTCACCGGACATGGTGAAAGTGACGCCCATTTCAGTGTTGAAGGACAGTTCGTCGGTTGCACTGCTGTCGTAAACGATACCCATCTGTGCCGAACCGGACAGTGCAACCTCTGCAGCTGCAACGCCTGCCGACATGACCAGTGCGGTCGAAGCAAGAAGAAGCTTTTTCATTTTGTTACCCTCGTTGTCTTAGGTGTTCCTCGCCTCACCATAGCGGCGAGGTCTGAGCCTGTTTCATCCTTTCGCCCTGTTTTTTCAAGCGCAAGCGCCAGCCCTTGGGCCAATGCGCCCGAAATGATGCAGAATTGTCACGCAATCGGCCAAGCGCAGCGATGCTGCCAGCTTGCTCAGGCCTTGTTCCATGCTTTCGAACGGGCTACAGAAGGGCAACGCTATATAGGGGCATTGCAATGGGTTGGAACGGCATTTCGCGCGGGGGCATTCTTTTGGGTGCGGCACTGGTCTTGTCCGGGTGCAGTGGCGGGTTCGGCTTTGGCAATTTCCTAAGCGGCGGCGAGCGGTCACGCGAAGCGGCAGCCGAGATACACGAGGACGCGCGCGAACGCCGGGGTAATGCAGACAGCTCCACCATCTGGGACCTGTTTTCGAACGCGCAGCCGCCCTCTACCACGGTCGAGGTAAACAAGTATTTGTGGAATGCCTCGCTAGAGGTGCTGGATTTCCTGCCGGTGCAATCGGTCGACCCGTTTTCGGGCGTGATCGTCACGGGCTATGGCACACCGCCGGGCGGGGGCCGCGCCTACCGTGCCGCCGTGCTGGTGAATGACCCGGCGCTGGATGCACGTTCGCTGAACGTGGCCATCATGACGCGCGGCGGCCCCGCCAGCCGCGAGACGATTCGCGCCGTGGAAGACGCCATTCTGACCCGCGCGCGCCAGTTGCGCATTCAAGACCGCAACCTGTAGATTCTGGACCTTCGCCAAACACAACGCTACAGATGCCGGGTCGGTCGCGCCCGGCATTTTGCGTTCAGCCCCAAGGAAGTGACATGTCCCAAGCCACAGACGCGCGTTACCAGCCGCAAGCGTTGGAACAGAAATGGCAAACCGCATGGGAGCAGGCAGAGGTGTTCACCGCCCGCCGCGACCCCGCCAAGCCGAAATATTATGTGCTGGAGATGTTCCCCTACCCGTCCGGGCGCATTCATATGGGGCATGTGCGCAATTACACGATGGGCGATGTGGTGGCGCGGTATAAGGCCGCGCAGGGGTTTTCGGTGCTGCACCCGATGGGGTGGGACGCCTTCGGTATGCCTGCGGAAAACGCCGCCATGGAGCAGGGCGGCCACCCCAAGGACTGGACCTATGGCAATATTGAGGTGATGCGCGACCAGATGAAGCCCTTGGGCTTGTCGATTGACTGGAGCCGCGAATTCGCCACCTGCGACCCGGAGTATTACGGCCAACAGCAGGCGATGTTCATCGACATGCTGGCCGAGGGGCTGGTCTACCGCAAGAACGCCGTGGTGAACTGGGACCCGGTGGATATGACGGTTCTGGCCAATGAGCAGGTGATTGACGGCAAGGGCTGGCGGTCCGGCGCAGAGGTGGAACGCCGCGAGCTGACGCAATGGTTCTTCAAGATTTCCGATTACAGCGCCGAATTGCTAGAGGCGATTGACGGGCTGGCGGACTGGCCCGAAAAGGTGCGGCTGATGCAGCGCAACTGGATTGGCCAGTCGCGCGGGCTGCAATTTGCCTTTTCCACGGTGGATGCCCCCGAAGGCTTTGACCGGATAGAGGTGTATACCACCCGCCCCGACACGCTGATGGGGGCAAGTTTCGTCGGCATCTCGCCGGATCATCCGCTGGCCAAGTATCTGGAACGGCACAGCGCCGAGGTGGCAGCCTTCGTGGCCGATTGCCGCAAGATCGGCACCACAGAGGAAGCCTTGGAAAAGGCTGAGAAAAAGGGCTTCGACACCGGTATCCGCGTGCGCCACCCGTTCGATGATGCTTGGGAATTGCCGGTCTATATCGCCAATTTCATCTTGATGGATTACGGCACCGGCGCGATCTTCGGCTGTCCGGCGCATGACCAGCGCGATCTGGATTTCGCCAATAAATACGGGTTGCCGCACCCGGATGTGTTTGTCGGGCTGGAAGATGACACGCCGGTAGAGGCGACCGCCTTCGTGCCACCGAAGACCGAGAAGGTGCGCTATATCCGCGGCTTCGCGGGGGAAGAGGTGCAAACCGGGGCCGACGCAGTCGAAGCGGCGATTGCCTTTTGCGAATCGCGTGGCGTGGGCCATGGCGTGACGCAATACCGCCTGCGCGACTGGGGGCTGAGCCGCCAGCGCTATTGGGGCTGCCCGATTCCCGTGGTGCATTGCGATGCGTGCGGCGTGGTGCCAGAGCGCAAGGAAAACCTGCCGGTTCGTCTGCCCGATGACGTGTCCTTCGACCAACCCGGCAACCCGCTGGACCGCCACCCAACATGGCGCGATTGCGCTTGCCCGTCTTGCGGTGCCCCCGCACGCCGCGAAACCGACACGATGGATACATTCGTCGATTCGTCATGGTATTACGCGCGCTTCACGTCCCCCCGCGCCGCGACGCCGACCAATGCCGAGGATGCGGAATACTGGATGAATGTCGACCAGTATATCGGCGGCATCGAACACGCGATCCTGCACCTTCTGTATTCCCGCTTCTTCGCCCGCGCGATGGTGAAAACCAGACATTTGCCGGAAAGCGCGAAAGAACCGTTTGATGCGCTGTTCACGCAAGGGATGGTGACGCACGAGATTTACACAACCACCGACGCCAAGGGCCGCGCGGTCTATCACCTGCCGGAAGATGTTGAGGACGGGAAACTGAAAGCCACAGGTGAACCCGTGCGCGTCATCCCCTCCGCCAAGATGTCGAAATCCAAGAAAAACGTGGTGGACCCGGTCAACATCATCAGCGCTTTCGGGGCCGACACCGCGCGGTGGTTCATGCTGTCCGACTCACCGCCCGAACGCGATGTGGAATGGACCAGCGCCGGGGCAGAAGCGACCTATAAGCACCTGAACCGTGTCTGGACGCTCTGCGACAAGGTAGCCGCCATGGAAATCGGCCAACCCTCGGACGCCGACACTGTCCTTTTGCGCGCCATGCACCGCGCGATTGATGCCGTCACGAAAGCGGTGGAAAACTTCGCCTTCAACAAGGCGATTGCCGAGCTTTACGCCTTCACCAACACGCTGTCGAAATCGCAGGCATCGGGCACCGCGCAAGTGGCGGCCATGAAAACCCTCGCGCAACTGATGGCCCCCATGGTGCCGCATCTGGCCGAAGATATCTGGGCACGTCTGGGCGGCACAGGGCTTGTGGCGCAAGCCGCCTGGCCCAAGGCCGACCCCGCCATGCTGGTGGCCGATTCCGTGACCCTGCCTATCCAGATCAACGGCAAACGGCGGTCCGAGATCACCATCGCGCCCGACACGCCGAAGGAAGAGGTTGAAAAACTCGCCCTTGCGGATGATGCTGTCGTCAAGGCGCTGGCGGGCAACCCGCCGCGCAAGCTGATCGTGGTGCCGGGGCGGATCGTGAATGTGGTTGTCTGACAGACGGGCTTTCCTTTTGGGCGCATTGGCGCTGGCAGGCTGCGGCTTTACCCCGGCCTATGCCCCCGGCGGGCCGGGTGCGGCGCTGCGCGGGCAGGTGCGGGCCGATGACCCGACCGATTCGCTGGGCTTTGCCTTTGTCGGCGCGCTGGAAGAGCGGTTGGGCCGGCCCCAGACCGTGCGCTATGCGCTGTCCTATACCATCACCACGTCAGAACGTGGCGCGGCCAGCGTGGTCGGCGTGGGGGCAACCCGGATCGCGCTTCTGGGCCGTATTGACTACGCGCTGACCGACACGGCCAGCGGCGAAACCGTCGCCTCTGGCAACCTGCGCAATGTGACGAATTATTCCACCACCGACAACCAGCTTGCCACCCAGCGCGCCCGAGAGGATGCAGAGGAACGGCTGATGCGCATTCTGGCCGATCAGGTCGCCACACGCCTGCTGGCTGCCATGGCGGAATGAAGCTTAGCCCTCGCGATTTCGCGCGGCTTGTCGCCAAGCCCGACCCTGCGCTGTCGGGCGTGCTGATCTATGGCCAAGACGCGATGCGCGTGGCGCTGAAACGGCAGGAGCTGATCGCCGCCACCATCGGCCCGCAAGGCGAAGGCGAAATGCGGCTGGACCGAATGGCCGGGGCAGAGTTGCGGCGCGATGCGGCACAATTGCTGGACGCGGTCAAAGCGCAGGGGTTTTTCCCCGGCCCGCGCGTGGTGTTTCTGGACAGCGTGACCGATCAGGGCGCCGAAGCTGTTCAGGCCGCGCTGTCGGAATGGCGGCCGGGCGACGCGCAGATCGTGGCGACGGCGGGCGCGTTGAAAGCCAGTTCGAAACTGCGCAAGCTGTTCGAAGGGGCAAAAGCCGCCGGGGCCGTGGCCATCTATGACGACCCGCCCACCCAGCAAGAGATCGAGGCCGAACTGACCCGCGCGGGCCTGAGCGACATCAGCCCCGATGCCATGCGCGACCTGACGGCACTGTCACGCCTGCTGGACCCCGGCGATTTTCGCCAGACCTTGCAGAAAATTGCGCTGTATAAGCATGGTGATGCCACCCCTCTGACCCCGGCAGAGGTTGCCGATCTGGCCCCCGCCAGCCACGAAGCCGCGGTGGATGACCTGCTGCATGCCGTGGCAGAGGGCGAATCGGCCAAGATTGGTCCGCTGATGGTGCGGCTGCACGCCCAAGGGGTGGCAGCGGTCACGCTGGCCATTATGGCCATGCGCCATTTCCGCAGCCTGCACGCCATGAATTGCGATCCCGGCGGCCCTTCGGCGGGTATTCAACGCATGAAGCCGCCCATTTTCGGCCCACGCCGCGACCGTCTGTTGCGGCAGGCCCAAGGCTGGGGGCTGGTGCGCTGCGAGGCCGCGCTTGCCACGCTGACAGAGGCCGATCTGACCTTGCGCTCATCCTCCAACGCGCCCAGCATGGCGGTAATGGAACGCGCGCTGATCCGTCTGGCGATGATGGCGCGCCGGTAGGAGAGTCGCGATGTATACCGTCATCGGCAAGGCCAACAGCCGCGCAACACGCGTGCTCTGGGTGCTAGAGGAGCTTGGGCTGGGTTACAAACACATCCCCGCCGCACCGCAATCCGAAGGGGTGGTCAGCTTCAACCCGGCGGGCAAAGTGCCGGTCCTGATCGAAGATGGCACGCCGATCACCGATTCGACCGCGATCATCCAGTATCTGGCCGACAAGCATGGCGACCTGACCTTTCCGGCGGGCACACTCGACCGCGCGCGCCAAGACAGCCTGACCCAGTTTCTGCTGGATGAATTCGATGCAGCGCTGTGGATGGCCGCGCGGCATTCCTTCGTATTGCCCGAAGAACTGCGCCAATCCGCGATCAAGCAATCGTTGATCTGGGAATTCACCAACAGCCAGAAAACACTGGTGCAGCGCATGGGCGATGGGCCGTTCCTGATGGGCGACCGGATGACCGTGCCCGATGTGATCCTGACGCATTGCGGGCAATGGGCCCGCATCGCGAAATTCCCGGTGCAGGAAGACCGCCTGACCGCCTATCTGGACCGCATGTTCGCAAGGCCCGCGCTGCGCAGGGTGATGGAGATGATGGGGTGAGCGGTTGTAAAGCCAGTAAAGACAGGGCTGCACCGTGCATGGTCCGCTATCACTCCATACATCTGAGATGTGCAGCCAAGAAAGTTGGATTCTTTCAATGGCTTAGCTAAGATATTGGAATCTATCTGATATTTTAAATTGGGCGTTGACAAGTTTTCCACAGAGTTATACAATTAATAGGCATTTAGGCCGCTGCCCAATGCTATAGAGCCATGCGCGACACGGTGATATTCTGCCGGCCGTAGCACCACCAGCGGGTGGGAGCGCATTGTGGGGTTCCAGGCAGGCCCCACCGCATGGCTACTCATACCAGCCGTCTCTGATTCGTTTGGCCTTGGACAGCAGGGATTTAGTTTGTCTTGGTGATGTTCGGTGAAGCGTTTTAACATAAGTCCGTCTTCGATCTACAGTAACTTTCAGGACCAACTTGTAGCGTCGGCCCTCAAATAAGAAGGTTGCAACTGCGTGAGTGTTACGATCGTCACTGAGCCAAACACCAGAGAATAAGATTATAGGAATAAGCTGAATATCAGCATGAGTAATGTGATCACCATGCTTTTGAATTATGTGTTTCAATGACTCGCTAGAAAGAAAAACAGTATCACGTGAACATCCTAGATATTTTCTAACTTCGTGAGGGACCGTGCCTACCTCTAACTCTGGCCTGCGTGCAGCTGCGAGTTCAATGAGATCGGTTTCTGTAATTCGGATCAAATGCAATATTTCCTCTAGCAGGCAAATTCCCACCACTCCACTTATTGATGTCAGAAGCAATAGCGCCAGTCTACAAAAGTTCCTCAGTGCTTGTTCCACTTCAATGGTGCAACCCTCACGCCATCGTGACGCCCCACATGAAACACATCCCACCTCTTGCGCGTAATATCTTAAAACGTCCCTCAACCATCGGAGGCCCCCACATGCGGCTGACCACCCTTTTCGCCACGCTGATTGCAGCGTTCTTCACCGCCCTGCCTGCCATGGCGCAGACCCAGACCGCGCTGGTCGCGGGCGGGTGTTTTTGGTGCGTGGAATCCGATTTCCGCCGCGTCGATGGCGTGACGGATGTGCGCGTGGGTTTTGCGGGCGGCAGCCAGCCCAACCCGGAATACAAAGAGGTCGCCAGCGGGCGCACCGACCATCTGGAGGTGACGCAGATCACCTTTGACGCGGGCCAGATCACCTATCGGCAGGTGCTGGACCTGTTCCTACGCTCGATCGACCCGTTCGATGCGGGCGGCCAGTTCTGCGACCGGGGAATGCAGTATTCCACCGCCATTTTTGCCACGCCCGACCAGCAGCCCATCGCGCAGGCCGCCATTGCCGCAGCAGAGGCGGAACTGGGCAAATCGATCGTCACGCCGGTGCGCGATATGGCCACGTTCTACGAGGCAGAGGAATTCCACCAGAATTACGCCAATAGCGAGGAACGCACCCTGACCCGCTTTGGCTGGATCGCCCGCAAGGATGCCTACAAGAACTACCGCGAGGCTTGCGGACGCGACGCGCAGGTGCGCCGCATCTGGGGCAGCGACGCGCCGTTCGTGGGCGGCTAGGCTAGCGCGGCGTCTATCTCTGCGCGTGTGGGCATGGCCCCGGCTGTGCCTGCGCGCCCCACTTGCAACCCGGCCGCAGCAGAGGCAAAGCGCATCGCATCTGGCGGCGACATGGCCGCATCCAGCGCGGCGGCCAAAGCGCCGGTAAAGCAATCGCCCGCGCCAGTGGTGTCCAGCACCTGCTTGGCCATGGCGGGCGCATGAATTTCCGGCGTGCCGCGAGCGTGCCAGCAGGCGCCCTCGGCACCCTTGGTCACGATTACGGTCTCTACCGGCAAATCCTCGAACGGCAGGCCAAGCACATCTTTCAATTGCGCAGCCTCTACCGCGTTCAGAACCAGAATATTGGTGAAGGCCAGCACGGCTTGCGCGGCAGCGGCATCAAACGGGGCGGCGGAATAGACAACCTCCATCCCCAGACCCATTGCATATTCGGCAATCTGGGCCACATGCGCAGTTTCATTCTGGATCAGCAGCAGATCGCCCACATCTGCCCCGTCCAGTGCGGCCTTGGCCTGCGCAAGGTCAATCGCATGGTTCGCGCCGGGATGGATGACAATGCTGTTTTCGCCCCCCGGTTCCAGCAGGATAATGGCGTGGCCCGTGGCCTCTGACACCAGCTGCACGCCCGAAACATCGACCCCGTATGCCGCAAGCACCGCTTCGGCCCCGCCAGCGCCAACGGCCCCGATATGGCGCACCTTCGCCCCCGCCCGCGCCGCGGCGACGGACTGGTTTGCGCCCTTGCCGCCCAGTTCCACCCGGTAGCTGGCCGCAGCCAGCGTTTCGCCCGGGGCCAGCCTGTGGGGCAAGGTGTAGATGTGGTCCTGATTGATTGAGCCGTAGCAATAAACCGTCATTCGCCGTCCCGCATTATAAGCACATGTCCCCCTGCCAGCGCAGGCTGGCCTGTTCGGCGCGCAGGCGCTGCACTGCGGCCTGTTCCGCGCTAGCATCGACCGGCACGCGCCGCGCCGCGCGCGGCTGTTGCACATGGTCGGTGCACAGCAATTCGGGCAAATCGCACAGCCGCAGCACTGTCTTGCCATCCTGCGCCGGGCGTATGCGGTAGCCGCGCGCGAGGGCACGCTCGCGCTCGACAATCTCTGCTGTCACCTCGGCCAGACGCTGGGCGCAGGGCGATGGCGCGGCACAGGCGGTCAGCACCAGAGGCAAGATCAGGACAGTCCATTTCATACCCGCCTTCTACCACATCGCCTGCGACCGCCCAGAAAAAACCGTGTCCCCTTTTTTCCACGGCCAAAGCGGCATACATCTTGGGCACCCGAAGGCAGGAGCGCCCATGACCGACCCCCAAAACCCCGTCTTGCAATTTATGCTAACGCGCCGCTCGCGCCCGGCCAAGCTGATGCGCGCCCCCGGCCCTGACCGTGCGGCGCTGGAACCCCTGTTGCAAGCCGCCGCGCGCGTGCCTGACCATGGCAAGCTGGAACCGTGGCGCTTTGTCGTGCTGCAACAGCCCGCAGGCGCACGGGTTGCCCAACAGATCATGAATTACGCACATAACAAGGGGCTAGAGGGCGAAAAACCCGCCCGCGCCTTTTTGGACAGCCCGGTTTGCGTGGCCGTCATCGCCAGCCCCAAACCATCCGAGAAGATCCCAGAACTGGAACAGACCCTGTCCGTGGGCGCGGTCTGTCTTGGGCTGGTGAATGCGGCCTTGGCCACCGGGTGGGGCGCGAATTGGCTGACCGGCTGGCCCGCGCATGACCATGCGCTTATGACCGAAATCCTTGGTCTGGCGCCGCAAGAATGGGTCGCGGGCTTCATCCATATCGGCACGGCAGACAGCGCGCCCCCCGACCGTCCGCGCCCGGACATGGACGCGATCACGCAATGGGTGCAGGCGTGATCCTATCCTCTTACGCCCATGCCATTGGCCAGTTGCGCGACCCGCAGTTTCGCCGGGTCATCTGGTTTGGCGTTGCGCTCGCGGTGGCGCTTTTGTTTGCCATGTATGCGCTGGTATTGCTGGCAGTGCAGATATTCGTCCCCGGCACCCTGACACTGCCCTTGGCAGGAGAGGTGTCGGGCCTGCAAACACTGCTCTCTATCGGGTCGCTTCTGGTCATGCTGGGGCTGTCGGTGTTCTTGATGGTGCCGGTCGCCTCTGCCTTTACCGGGCTATTCCTTGAAGACGTGGCCAACGCGGTTGAGCTCAAATACTACCCAGGCCTGCCCGCTCCAACGCCAGTGCCCCTTGCCACGGCACTGACCGATTCGCTGCGCTATTTCGGCCTGCTGGTCGCGCTGAACCTGCTGGGCATGGTAGTATTCGTGTTTTCGGGGGGCTTGGGTTTCGTGGTGTTCTGGGGCATCAACGCGTGGCTGCTGGCGCGCGAATATTTCACCATGGTCGCCCTGCGCCGCCACCCGGCGGCAGAGGCCCGCGCCCTGCAACAGCGCCACCGCTGGCGGCTATGGTTTGCTGGGATGTGGCTGGCGGTGCCGCTGTCCATCCCCATCCTCAACCTGCTGATGCCGGTGGTGGGTGCCGCAGCCTTCACCCATATGTATCATCGGGTTCAGGGCCGCAAACCGGGGTCGTCGGCTACCGAACATCTATGAAGGTTTCGACAACATTCATGCTGACCACGCCCGACAGGATTATTCCCGAAATCACCACGAAAGCGCCGGTCGCCCAATAGGTGGTAATTCGCGCGGTCTTTGCCATTTGCGCGTTTTCAGGGGCAGAGGAATGCGTGCCCGGCACGACATCGCCAGCCTCTCCTTGCGTGCGCGTGCGCAAGGGCAGCACGATGAACAGGGTCAGAAACCACAGCATGGCGTATAGCACGATGGCCGACATGATGCTCATCAGACTTGCTCCAACTCGACCAGGCAGCCGTTAAAATCCTTGGGGTGCAGGAACAGAACCGGCTTGCCATGCGCGCCGATCTTCGGCTCTCCGGTGCCCAGAACACGCGCGCCGGTCGCCTTCAGCTTGTCGCGCGCGGCCAGAATATCCTCGACCTCGTAGCAGATGTGGTGGATACCGCCCGCCGGGTTCTTGTCCAGAAAGCCCTGAATCGGGCTGTCCTCTCCCAATGGGTATAACAGTTCAATCTTGGTATTCGGCAGGGTGATGAACACTACCGTCACGCCATGGTCGGGTTCGTCCTGCGGCGCGCCCACTTCGGCACCCAAGGTATTGCGATACTGCTCCGCTGCGGCCTGCAAATCGGGCACAGCAATGGCGACATGGTTCAGGCGTCCGATCATGGGGTGTCCTCCGTTTTCCCACATATGCGGCATGCTCGCCCCCCATGGCAAGCCAATCCGAAGCGACAGCACGCCGCAACCCCCGGCCGTTTAACTCGATCTTAGGCTATCCGCGCTTGAATAAGCCCCTGCCATGGAGGGATGCCATGAATACCGAATCGACCACCGTTGCCCCGCAACTGGCACCCGTGCAGCCGCATCAACGCGGCGGCACGCTGCTGCTGGTGGAAGACAGCCGTTTGACCGCCGATTACATCCGTCTGCTGTTTCGGGGCGCCGCAGGGCGCTTGCGCCGGGCCGATTGCCTGCTCAGCGCGCGGCGGCATATCGCGCTATACACGCCAGATGCCGCGATCATCGACCTTGGCCTGCCCGATGGCTCTGGGCTGGACCTGATTTCCGAAATGGCGCGGCGACTGCCTAGAACCAAGCTAATCATCGCCACCTCTGGCGACCCAGACAGGGAAGAAGACGCGCTTCTTGCCGGGGCCGACCGCTTCTTGCCCAAACCCTTCGGCACGGGGGCGCAATTTGCGCAGATGCTGGCCCCGGTCTTTCTCGGGCTGCGCCCCGCAATAAAGGGCGCACAGCCGCCAACACATGCCGCGCTGCGCGACGATCTGTATCTGGCACTCGACCTGCTGAATGGCGTGAATGCGCGACCTGCTTATGCCGGGCAATTCATCGCACAACTGGCCTGCATGACGGGCGATACCGCGCTGGAACACGCAGCGCAAACAGGCGATCGCGCAGAAATCACGACGCTGCTGCGCAACCGCTTGCGGGCACTGCCCCTGATCTGACGGGGAAGGCTACGCAAAACGGGCAGCCTCACCACCGTGAAACTGCCCGCCTGTGCCGCAAATTTGCGCGTTTAGTCTTTCGGGGCCAAGCGCAGACCCAGATCGCGCAACTGCTCGTTCGTGGGGTCGGATGGCGCGTTCAGCAGCAAATCCTCGGCGCGCTGGTTCATCGGGAACATGATGACCTGACGGATATTCGCTTCGCCCGCCAGCAACATCACGATGCGGTCAATCCCAGCCGCGCAGCCACCATGCGGGGGCGCGCCGTATTTAAACGCCTTGACCATGCCGCCAAAGCGCTTGTCCACTTCGGAATTCGGGTAGCCCGCGATTTCAAACGCGCGATACATGATTTCCGGCTTGTGGTTGCGGATCGCGCCCGACAGCAGCTCATACCCGTTGCAGGCCAGATCATACTGGTAGCCCTTGACCGCCAGCGGGTCGCCCGACAGCGCATCCATCCCGCCTTGCGGCATGGAAAACGGGTTATGGCTGAAATCGACGCGTCCATCGTCGGTTTCCTCGTACATCGGGAAATCGACGATCCAGGCGAAGGCGAAGCGGTTCTCGTCGATCAACTTCAACTCGCGCCCGATCTCGTCACGCGCTTTCCCGGCCACACCCTCGAATTGCGCGGGCTTGCCACCGAGGAAGAAGGCCGCATCGCCCTCGCCAAGACCCAACTGCTGGCGGATGGCTTCTGTCCGTTCCGGGCCGATATTCTTGGCCAAGGGACCAGCGGCTTCCAGCCCGTCATCTCCCGCGCGCCAGAAAATATATCCCATCCCCGGCAAGCCCTGTGCCTGCGCGAAAGCGTTCATCCGGTCGCAGAACTTGCGGCTGCCGCCACCGGGCGCGGGAATGGCGCGAATCTCTGTCCCGTCATTTTCCAACAGCTTGGCGAAAATCGCGAAACCGGAGCCGCGGAAATGCTCGGACACGACCTGCATTTCAATCGGGTTGCGCAGATCGGGCTTGTCAGTGCCGTATTTCAGCAGCGCCTCTGCATAGGGAATTTGCGGCCAGTCGGCGCAAGCATCGACCTTGGCACCGCCGCCGAACTTTTCGAACACGCCTTGCAGCACAGGGCCAATAGCGGCGAATACATCATCCTGCTCGACAAAGCTCATTTCCAGATCAAGCTGGTAAAAATCGGTGGGCGAGCGGTCAGCGCGCGGGTCTTCATCGCGGAAACAGGGCGCGATCTGGAAGTAGCGATCATAGCCCGACACCATGATAAGCTGTTTGAACTGCTGCGGCGCTTGCGGCAGCGCGTAGAACTTGCCGGGGTGCAGGCGCGAGGGCACAAGGAAATCGCGCGCGCCTTCGGGGCTGGATGCGGTGATGATCGGCGTCTGAAACTCGCGGAAATTCTGATCCCACATGCGACGGCGCATTTCGGCCACCACGTCCGAGCGCAGCACCATGTTGCGCTGCATCGTCTCGCGCCGCAGGTCCAGAAAACGGTAGGACAGCCGCGTTTCTTCGGGGTAGTCGGGTTCGCCAAACACCGGCAACGGCAGGTCATCGGCGGCACCCAGAACCACCATGTCGCGGGCATACACCTCTATCGCGCCGGTTTTCAGCTTGGTGTTGACCAAGGACGCATCGCGCGCCTTCACCACGCCGTCAATGCGCACGCAATATTCCGCGCGCAGCTTTTCGATGGCGGCAAAGGCCGGGCTGTCGCTATCGGCCAGCACCTGCGTGATGCCGTAATGGTCGCGCAGGTCAATAAACAACACGCCGCCATGATCGCGGATACGATGCACCCAACCCGACAGGCGAACTGTGTCACCCACATTGGCGGCGGTCAAATCGGCGCAGGTATGGCTGCGATAGGCGTGCATGGGAAACCCTTCCTTGCTCTGGCCTGCGCGATACACCTTTTGCGCCGCGCAAAGTCAAGGGTCTCAGGTCCAATGCATGCCCGCATCACCCGTCAACACAGCATGTGCCATGGTCAGACGCTCTGGCGGCAGGTCCAATGCGGCGGCGGCCTCAAGCGCCGTTTCGTCGCGCATCATCACGAAATCAAGCGCGGCCCCACCAAGCCCGGCATCGGGCGCGCCCCCCTGCAATGCGGCGCGCAACGCATCGACATCGGCACCCGTCGCCGCCAAGAACACACCCAGAAGATCTTCCTGCGCGCATAGCCAGAGCAAAACTTCTGTTGCGATATCCTGTGCTTGCACTGTCTGCATCTGCCACCCGTAGCAATCGACCCAAAACTTAAAGGGTTTGTTAACCAATTCGGCGCTATCCTCCGCCATAGTAATTTAACATCGGAATATGAGTAAATGGCAGGGCGAATTCTAATTGTAGATGATTTATCGCTGAATCGGACGGTTCTGCGGGGCAAACTGATGTCTGCCTGCTACCACGCGATCACGGCCAGCGGCGGCCGCGCAGCGCTAGAACTTGCGCGCAATGAAAAGCCGGATCTTGTGTTGCTGGACTATCACATGCCCGACATGGACGGGCTGGCCGTATGCCAAGCTTTGCGGGCCGACCCGGTAACACGCGACATCCCCGTCATCCTGTTTTCCGCGACGGCCGATCATGCGCATCGCCTTGGCGCATTGGCCGCCGGCGCAGATGATTTTCTGGCAAAACCGCTGGACGAGGCGTATTTGCTGGGCCGCATCCGCAGCCTGTTGCGCAGTGTCGCGCATCGTGACGAATGGCGCCGCCACCCGAATACCGCCTTGCAAGCCGGGCTTGCCGATCCGGCCGGTCTGTTTGCGCCGCAGCCCCATCTTGCGCTTTTGACCGGCCAGCCGAACACCTTCGCCGTCTGGCGCTCTACAGTGTCGGCCATCTGGCCAGAGGCCCGGCTGACCGCCGCGACCGTTCCAGACGCGCTGCGGCTTGACGCGCAAAGCCAAGTCCCCGATCTGTTCATCCTGTCGCCCGACGCGCTGGAGCATGCAGGCCTGCATGTGATTGCCGAATTGCGTTCACGCGCCGCCACACGCCATGCCGAGATTTGCCTTATCCTGCCGCCCTCGGACCGTGCCAATGGCGCAATGGCGCTTGATCTGGGCGCGGCAGATGTCCTGACCTTGCCGCTGGACCGCGCGGAAACCCGGCTGCGGCTGGAAAAGGTCATTGCCCACAAGCAATTGGCCGATGCCCAGCGCCGCACGCTGGAACGCCAGCTTGGCCTTGCCGCCTTCGACCCGCTGACTGGCTTGCACAATCGCAACCACGCGCTCATGCAACTGGACCGCGCCATCACCCCCGATAGCGACAGCTTCGCCTTGCTTTTGATCGACCTTGACCATTTCAAGGAAATCAACGATCGGCACGGCCATAATGCGGGCGATGACATTTTGCAGCAGGTCGCCCGGCGCATGCAGCAAGACCTGCGGAAATCTGACATCCTGTGCCGCTACGGGGGCGAGGAATTCTTGCTGGCCATGCCCAACACGGACCTTGCCACGGCCAGAGAGGTTGCCGAACGGCTGCGCGCCCGGATTGGCGATGCCCCGTTTCAGTTGCGCAATTCCGATCTGCGGCTGCGTGTAACCGCATCTATCGGCGTTTCTGTGCACCGCGCGCCCGAACACCCGCTGGCCGGAGAGATGTTGAACCAATTGCTGGAAGGGTCCGACAGGGCGCTGCTGCGTGCCAAACATTCGGGCCGCAACAAGGTTGTCACAGCGCGGGCCACCGCCGTAGCCTGAACCGTCAGGCCGCGCACGGCGCCAAGCGCAACCCGCCTTCGCGTTCCAAAAAGGCCACGATGGCATCAACCCCGCGTCCCTGTCGCAGCTCCGCCATTACATAGGGGCGCGCGCCACGGGCGGCGCGGGTGTCAGATTCCAGCAGGTCGCGGTCAACACCGACATGGGGGGCAAGGTCGGTCTTGTTCACCACCAGCATGTCAGAGCGCGTCACCCCCGGCCCACGCTTGCGCGGTATGTCCTGCCCGGCGGCAGTGTCGATCACATAGATCGTCAGGTCAGCCAGTTCGGGGCTAAAGGTCGCCGCCAGATTGTCGCCGCCAGATTCGATCAAGACCAGATCCAGATCGGGAAACTGCGCTGTCAGATCGGCAATGGCCGACAGGTTGATCGACGCATCCTCGCGGATCGCGGTATGCGGGCAGCCACCGGTTTCGACCCCGCGAATGCGTTCGGCGGGCAGCACCTGCGCGCGCATCAGCGCCTCCGCATCCTCGCGGGTGTAGATGTCATTCGTCACCACGGCCATCGAACAGCGCCCGGCAAGGGCGCGGCACAGATGTTCTGTCAGCGTCGTCTTGCCCACGCCCACCGGGCCGCCGATACCCACGCGCAAAGGTCCGTTGCTCATGTCTTGAATATCCTTACATCCAGAGTTTCATGCGCCATGGCGTGCAATTCAGCGCGAAACGCACCGCTTGCCAAGGTGTCGAGTGTCGCGCCCGCCGCGCGCTGTGACAAGGCAGCAATGCGGGCGTGTTGCGCCGCCAGCACCTTTTGCCCCGCCGCCTGCCCCAAGGGCACGAAACGCACCGCGGCAGAGGTCAGGTTGCTGGCGAATGCGTGCAAATACACCGCGATGACGGTTTGCGCAGGCAATCCCAGCGCACCTGCCGCGCGGCCCACGGCCACGGGCAAGGCTTCGGCCACGGCATCCGCCTGCCCCATCTGCCCGCGCGCCATGGCAAAGGCCGCGCCCTGCTCGGTCGTCTCTTGCAACCGTTCGGCGCTGCCTGCCAGCGCGCGGGCGGTTTGGTTTAACAAGTCGAAATCTGAACCGGGCCGCAACGCGCAGGCCAAAAGCACCGCGTCATTCCAGCCGGTGCCGTGGTCCAGAATGGCCGACAGCCAAGCGCCAAATGCCTTGGCGTCAGCCACGTCCCCCACGCTGACCGCCTGTTCCAGCCCGTGCGAATAGGCAAACGCCCCGGTCGGAAAGGCCGGGGACAACCATTGCACCAGCGACAGCAGCGCCGTTGCGTCAGGGGTGGTGGTCATGTGCATGGTCATGGTCATGCCCGTGGCTATGCCCCATCGTGCGGCCCATGCCATAAGCGCCGCCTTCGGGGGTGAAAGGCCGCGTGTCGCGGCTGACATCCGCGCCCAGCTTGGCCAGCATTGCTTCCAGCACATGGTCTTGCCGGATCACAAGGCAATCGGCGGCAATCTGGCAGGGCGTGTGCCGGTTGCCGATATGCCATGCCAGCCGCGCCAGATCGCCGCGCACCACCAGCACGGGTTCGGGCGCGGCCTGCACCGCAATCTCGCGCCCGTCTTCCAACACAAAGGCTTCAACGCCCGTCAGGTTCGTCACCTCTGGCAGATCCACCAGAAAGCCCCGGCCAGAAGCCGCGACCAAGCGCTTGCGGCGCAAGAAGCGGCCTTCATAATCCAGCGCGACCGTATCGCAGGCATGGTGCACATGGCTGTGGATGCGCACGGCATTCGGGTAATCGTCCATCATGGCCCCTCAGAACAAGAAATAGCGCTGCGCCAGCGGCAATTCGCGGGCGGGCTCGCATGTCAACAGCTCGCCATCGGCGCGCACTTCGTAGGTTTCCGGGTGAACATCTATCTGGGGTGTGGCCGCGTTCAGCACCATGTCGGATTTGCCAATATTGCGCGTGCCGCTAACCGCCAGAAGCTGCTTTTCCAGACCCAGCCTGCCCCGGATCCCATCGGCCAGCGCCGCGCCGGACACGAATGTGACCGCGCTGTTCAACCGCGACCGCCCATAGGCGCCCCACATGTTGCGGGTGTAAAAGGGCTGCGCGGGGATGGACCCGTTCGGATCGCCCATCTGAGCCGAAACAATGACACCGCCCATCAGCACCATTTCGGGCTTCGCGCCAAAGAAGGCGAAATTCCACAGGCACAGATCGGCACGTTTGCCGACCGTGACCGACCCGATATGTTCCGACACGCCATGCGCAATGGCCGGGTTGATGGTGTATTTCGCCACATAGCGGCGCACGCGCAGATTGTCATTGTCGCCCGTTTCCTCGGGCAACCGCCCGCGCTGTTTGCGCATTTTATCGGCGGTTTGCCATGTGCGAATAATCACCTCGCCCACACGCCCCATGGCCTGACTGTCCGAACTGATGATCGACATCGCGCCCATGTCGTGCAGGATATCTTCAGCGGCAATCGTCTCGCGCCGAATGCGGCTTTCGGCAAAGGCCACGTCTTCGGGCACCTTGTTGTCCAGATGGTGGCACACCATCAGCATATCCAAATGTTCTTCGATCGTGTTGCCCGTATAGGGCCGCGTCGGGTTGGTCGAGGACGGGATGACGTTCTGCGAGCTGACCACTTTCAGAATGTCCGGCGCATGGCCGCCCCCTGCCCCTTCGGTGTGAAACGCATGGATCGTGCGCCCGTTGATCGCCGCCAGAGTGTTTTCGACAAAACCCGATTCGTTCAGCGTATCGGTATGAATCATGACCTGCACATCCATCGCGTCGGCCACGCTTAGACAACAGTCGATGGCGGCGGGGGTGGTGCCCCAATCCTCGTGCAGTTTCATGGCGCAGGCCCCGGCGCACACCTGTTCTTCCAAAGCGGCAGGCAGCGCCGCGTTGCCCTTTCCGGCAAGGGCCAAGTTCATCGGAAACGCCTCGAACGCTTGCAGCATCCGGCCAATATGCCACGGCCCCGGCGTGCAGGTGGTGGCGAGCGTCCCATGCGCAGGGCCGGTGCCACCGCCCAGCATGGTGGTGATACCGGATGCCAGCGCGTCCTCTATCTGCTGCGGGCAGATGAAATGGATATGCGCATCCATGCCGCCTGCGGTCAGGATCTTGCCCTCGCCCGCGATCACTTCGGTGCCCGGCCCGATCACGATGGTCACACCCGGTTGCGTGTCGGGGTTGCCTGCTTTGCCGATGGCGGCAATCAGCCCATCACGCAGGCCCACATCTGCCTTGTATATGCCGGAATGGTCCACGATCAGCGCATTGGTAATAACCGTATCCACCGCCCCTTGGGCGCGAGTGCGCTGGCTTTGGCCCATCCCGTCGCGGATAACCTTGCCGCCACCGAACTTGACCTCTTCACCATAGATGGTCAGGTCGCGCTCGACCTCTATGATCAGATCGGTATCGGCCAGCCGCACCTTGTCGCCCGTGGTGGGGCCGAACATGTCGGCATAGGTGCTGCGGTCTATGCTGGCTGGCATGTCAAAGCGCCCCCATGATCTTTTGGTTAAATCCATAGACCACGCGGTCCCCACCATAGGGCACAAGCTGCACATCGCGGGTCTGGCCGGGTTCAAACCGCACGGCGGTGCCTGCGGCAATATCCAGCCGGTAGCCGGTGGCGGCTTCGCGGTCGAACTGCAAGCCGGGGTTGGTTTCGGCAAAATGGTAATGGCTGCCCACCTGAATGGGGCGGTCGCCGGTATTGGCCACGCTTAGCGTGATCGCCTCTGCCCCCGCATTCAGGATGATCGTGCCGGGCGCTGCAAAGACCTCTCCGGGGATCATGCATCAGCCCCCTATAACCAACGCCGCGCCGCCCAGCGCGATCAGACCACCAGCCACACGCGTGGCGATCAGCCCAAGGGGGCGCGCGGCCAGAACGCCAAAGGCCACGCCCGTGCCATGCAGCAGCGCGGTCGCGCTGGCAAACCCGGCAAGATAGGCCAGCGCGCTCGCCCCCGCCATTTCGGACCCATGCGCATGGCCATGGAACAGCGCCAAAGCGCCGACAATCGCCGCCGCCACGGGCAAAGCGACAGGGCGGGCAAGCGCGGTCAACCCGCCCAAGGCAAGGATTGACGCAAGGATCATCGGTTCAACCAGCGGCAAGGGCAGCCCGGCCAGTGACAGCACGAACCCAACCACCATTGCCCCCACGAAAGCAGCAGGCAAGGCCCACAGCGCGCGCCCGCCCAGCACCACGGCCCAAAGACCAACCGCAACCATGGCAAGAACATGGTCAAGCCCCCCAATTGGATGCAGGAAGCCGGACAGGAAAGAGCCTTCATTCCCATGGCCCGGATGCGCAAAGGCGGGGCTGGCAAGCAAGAGGGGTGCGGCAAAGGCAATCGTTCGGGACATTTTCATACGGGGCGCTCCTATTTAGCGAATGGGGTGATGGACGGTCACAAGCTTGGTGCCGTCGGGAAAGGTCGCTTCGACCTGAATCGAATGGATCATCTCTGCGATCCCTTCCATGCAATCCTCGCGGCGGATGACATGCGCGCCCGCTTCCATCAGCTCGGCCACAGAACGACCGTCGCGCGCCCCTTCGACCACGAAATCGGAAATCAGCGCCACCGCTTCGGGGTGGTTCAGCTTTACGCCGCGCGCGTGGCGGTTGCGGGCAACCATCGCGGCCATGGAAATCAGCAGCTTGTCTTTTTCACGGGGGGACAGGTTCATCGGTTCCTCGGCAGGTTACATCTGCCACACACGCGGCGGCGGGGCACCGCGCCGCAACACATGCAGCAAAGACAGGATCTGACGGCGCAGGGGCCAGCCATCGGCAGCCAGCAGGCGGATCACCAGCTTGCCGTCATAGGCGCTGGCGGCAGCTTGCGTGCCATGCGACAGCGCGGCCCGCACGGGGCCAAGCGCGTCGCCGGCCCCTTGCGCGCATAAAACCAGCGTTGCAAAGGCGCGCGCGCCGCCCAAGATCGCGCTTTGGCCGGGATGGGCCAACATGGCCGTGTCCAACACCATGGGTTCCAGAAACACCGGCACCCCGCCGCGCGTGATGCGGCGGTGGTCGCGCAAATGCAGCGCGCGCACCTCCTCGCCCATGGCGGCGCGGCCCAGAACAACGCTTTCCAGCAGCAGGCACCCGGCATCTGGGGCAAGGCGGATATGCGTGTCGCGGTCCAGATCGCTGCGGTCGAACAGAATGGTTTCCTGCGGCAACCAATCCAGCCAGCAGCCCGCGCCCACATCATGGGCAACCCGCACATGGGCGGGGCCAGCATTGGCACGATAAGCGCGTTCGGCGGTTTGGGTGGTGGCGGTGACACGGGCACCATCTGTCAGCGTGACGGCGTAATCCAGCCGGTCGCCGCTGGTCAGCCCGCCAGAGGTGTTCAGAAACACCACTTCCGGCGCGCCCGAAATGCGCGGCAATTGCGCCTTGGCCGACCCAACCTGCCGCAACTGGCCAAGCCGCGCGCCGGCGAATGCCACACGGGCATCGCCCGCGCTGCGCTGCATCTTCACCTGTTGCCCGGAATCAAGCATGGCGCCCCCTTTACCCGACCCATGGATAAAGGCTGCACCGCCCAGCACAGGGGTGACCCCGCCGCAGACCAAAACGCGCCGCCTGTTTGCACAAGAAACAGGCGGCGCGCGTTGGGTTTGGTTATAAATTGGGCAGTTTAAGAATTAGGCAGGGGTAGACGAAACACCCACATGCGCCGGGCGCAGAAGCTGGTCATGCAGCATAAAGCCTTCGGCCATGACCTGAATGATCTGCCCTGCCTTGTAATCGGGCACAGGGGCTTCGAACATGGCCTGATGCAAATGCGGGTCAAAACGGTCGCCAACCTCTGGGCAAATGCGCGTAACCCCATGTTTTTGCAAAATGGCGGTCAGCTCGCGCAGGGTCAGTTCCACCCCTTCGACCAACCCACCGGCGGCCGCGCGGGTTTCTTCGGTGGCGGCATTCAGCGCGCGGGCAAGGTTGTCATAGACCGGCAGCATGTCGCGCGCGATCTTGGACCCGCCATAAAGCTGGGCATCGCGACGGTCTTTCTCGGCGCGTTTGCGGCTGTTTTCGGCCTCCGCCAAGGCGCGGATCATGCGGTCACGCATCTCGTCGCGCTCGGCTTCGGCCTGCGCAAGTCGCGCTTCCAGTTCTGCAACCGGGTCAAAGCCCTCTGCCGCGTCGAGTGCCGCTTCCTCGGTGTCGTCAATATGCGTTTGTTCTGGCTCTGCCATCGTCTTCCTCAATCTGCGCGGTGTGTGTCTGTCAGCAAGCGCCCGACAAGTTGCGCGGTGTAATCCACAATCGGCACGATTCGTCCATAGTTCAGCCGTTTCGGGCCGATCACCCCGACCGCGCCAATGATCTTTCGGTCCGTGTTCATATAAGGAGAAACAACCAAAGTTGAACCCGTCAGCGAAAAAAGCCGGTTCTCTGCGCCAATAAAAATGCGCACCCCGTCGCCCTGTTCAGTCAGTTCCAGAAATTCGGTAATGTCGCGCTTGCGTTCCAGATCGTCGAACAGGGTGCGGATGCGGTCAAAATCCTCGGCGCTGGCGTCATCCAGCAGGTTCGAGCGGCCGCGCACGATCAGGCGCTCTTGCGGCTCGCCCTCGTTTTCCCAAACCGCCAGACCCTGTTCCACCAGCGTTTGCGCAAGCGTGTCTATCTCGCGGCGGTTCTGCGCCAACTCACGCCGGAACCGCGCCAGAAGCTGCGTCACGCTGGCCCCTTCGGTCATGGAATTCAGGTAATTTGCCGCCTCGCGCATGGCTGACGGGGTCATCCCCCGTGGCGGTGTGAAAATGCGGTTTTCGACATGGCCATCGGTGAACACCAGAATGACCAATGCACGGTCCGCCGACAAGCTGACGAAATCGATATGCTTGATCGCCGCTTCATGCTTGGGCGACAAAACCAGCGAAGCGCCCTGCGTCACCCCGCTTAGCGCACCGCCGATCTGTTCTAGCATCGTGCCCATGTCACGCTCGTTGCTGCCCATGGTCTGGTCCAGCTTGGCGCGGTCGCCTTCATCCAAGGGCGACACTTCCAGCAGCGAATCCACAAACACCCGCAATCCCAGATTGGTTGGCACGCGCCCCGCAGACACATGCGGACTGTCCACTAATCCAAGAAATTCAAGGTCTTGCATCACGTTCCTGACGGTCGCGGCAGACACTTTCTCGCTCAGGCCCCGTGTCAGCGTGCGCGAGCCGACAGGCCCGCCCGTTTCCAGATAAGATTCTACCACGCGGCGAAACACCTCGCGCGAGCGGTCGTTCATCTCTGCCAACAGTTTCGCGGTGTCGCGTGGGTCCGACATTCTATTAACCCCTTGGGCGGAACAGCCTGACAGCACTGTAAAATCACCGCTTTTTCAAGCCCAAACAGCTTGCATTGCGCCGTGCCCGCCTTGTATCCGAGGGCAACCCCATGAAAGGACATGTGATGCGCCCCTCTGGTCGAGATCTAGACACGATCCGCGAAATTTCAATCGAAACCAATGTGACCATGCACGCCGAAGGATCGTGCCTGATTTCGATGGGCAACACCAAGGTTCTGTGCACGGCTTCCTTGGAAGATCGCACGCCGCCCTTCCTGCGCAACACCGGCTTGGGCTGGGTGACGGCGGAATACGGCATGTTGCCGCGCTCCACCAACACCCGCATGCGGCGCGAGGCAGCATCTGGCAAGCAACAGGGCCGCACCGTGGAAATTCAACGCCTTATCGGGCGGTCTTTGCGCGCTTGCGTAGATCGTTCAGCACTGGGCGAGCGTCAGATCACCATTGATTGCGATGTCATCCAAGCCGATGGCGGCACCCGCTGCGCCGCCATTACCGGCGGCTGGGTCGCGCTGCGTCTGGCCGTGAACAAGCTGCTGAAAGCGGGCGATGTGGTCAGCGATCCGATCACCGACCATCTGGCGGCGGTCAGCTGTGGTATTTATGCGGGCCAGCCCGTGCTGGATCTGGATTATGCCGAAGACAGCACTGCCGGTGTGGATGGCAATTTCATCCTGCTGGGCAGCGGTCGCATGGTCGAAGTGCAGATGAGCGCAGAGGGCGCGACCTTCAGCCGTTCGGAAATGGACCAGCTTCTGAACCTGGCTGAAAAGGGCGTGGGCGCGCTGGTCGCCGCGCAGAAAGCCGCAATTGCATGAGGCAGTTCACCGAAAAAACGCTTCTGATTGCCACGCATAACGCGGGCAAGCTGGAAGAGTTTCGCCAGATCATGACGCCTTTGGGCATAACCGTGACCTCTGCGGCAGAGCATAACCTGCCGGAGCCCGAAGAAACGGAAACCACCTTTGTTGGCAATGCCCGCATCAAGGCCCATGCGGCGGCCAAGGCCACCGGCCTGCCCGCGCTGGCCGACGATTCCGGGTTGGAAGTGATGGCGCTGGATGGTGCGCCCGGCGTCTACACTGCCGATTGGGCCGAAACCCCGACCGGGCGCAATTTTTCCATGGCCATGGAAAAAACCCATGCCAAGCTGATCGCCGCAGGTGCCCCCCAACCGTGGCAGGCCCGCTTTTGCTGCACGCTGGTTCTGGCTTGGCCCGACGGGCATGACGAAGTCGTCGAAGGCCATGCGGCCGGCCAATTGGTCTGGCCCCGCCGTGGACAGGATGGGCACGGCTATGACCCCATGTTCCAGCCCGCCTTTGAAACCCGCACTTTTGCCGAAATGTCGGCAGATGAGAAGAACCTCCTCTCCCACCGCGGCAAAGCCATTGCTGCCCTAATGAAAGCCTGTTTCACGTGAAACGCATCTCTACAGGTTCCCCGTTCGAAAAAACCATGGGTTATTCCCGCGCCGTCGTAAAAGGCGATTGGTGCTTTGTCAGCGGCGTGACCGGCTACGATTATGCCACCATGACCATGCCCGAATCCGTCGCCGACCAAGCGCGCAACTGCTTTGCCACCATCGCCAAGGCACTGGCCGAGGGCGGCTTTTCCATGGATGACGTGGTGCGCGTGCAATACACCCTGACCGATGCCGCGCTTCTGGACGACCTGCTGCCTGCCTTGGGCGAAGCGATGGGCGACATCCGCCCTGCCGCGACAATGGTCATCGCGGGGTTGATAAAGCCGGAAATGCTGATCGAAATCGAAGTCACGGCCTTCAAGGGCTGATGATGGATGACTGGCAGAATGGCGGCTTCGGCCTGTATGTTCATTGGCCCTTCTGCCAGGCTAAATGCCCCTATTGCGACTTCAACAGCCATGTCAGCGCCCATGTGGACCAATCTGCATGGGCGCGCGCCTACCTGTCAGAAATTGACCGCCTTGCGGCGGAAACCGGCCCGCGGGTTCTGAACACCATCTTTTTCGGCGGTGGCACGCCATCGCTGATGAACCCCGAACTGGTCGCCGCAATCATTGACCGCGCCCGCGCCCGCTGGCCTGCCGCGAATGATCTGGAAGTGACGCTAGAAGCCAACCCCACATCGGTGGAAGCGGGCCGCTTCCGCGCCTATGCGCAGGGCGGGGTCAACCGGGTTTCTGTGGGAATTCAAGCGCTTAATGATGCGGACCTAAAGCGTCTTGGCCGCATGCATTCGGTCGCAGAGGGCCGCAAAGCCTTCGACATTGCGCGCGACGCCTTTGCGCGTGTCAGCTTCGATCTGATCTATGCGCGGCAATACCAGACCCTTGCGGCATGGGAGCAAGAGCTGACTGAAGCCCTATCCATGGCCGTCGACCATCTGTCGCTTTACCAACTGACGATAGAGCCGGGAACGGCCTTTGGCGCGCGGGCCGCCAAGGGCGGGCTGCACGGCCTGCCGGATGATGATATTGCCGCCGATATGTATCTGGCCACGCAAGACATTTGCGACCGGCACGGCCTGCTCGCCTATGAGGTCTCGAACCACGCAAAGCCCGGCGCACAGTCGCGCCATAATCTGATCTATTGGCGCTACGGCGACTATGCCGGAATTGGCCCCGGCGCGCATGGGCGGCTAACGCTGCACGGCACCCGCTGGGCCACACAGACGCCGCTGATGCCGAATACATGGCTGAACCAAGTGAATAGCCAAGCCTGCGGAGAGGCCGCGCGAGAGGCGATCCCCCCAGAAGAGCAAGCGCTTGAACACATTATGATGGGGCTGCGGCTAAACGAAGGGCTAGATATGGACCGCTTCACCCGGCTGAACGGTGCAGCACTGCCCCAAGCGCGAATCGATTCGCTGGCAGAACAGGGGCTTGTCACGGTCCATGAAAACCGCCTGACCGCCACGCCACACGGGCGCGCGGTGCTGAATGGCGTGTTGCGCGAATTGCTTACCTAGGCGTTCCAAGGATGGAACAGAGCTTATCCAACTGGTCCATATTCTTGTAAGCAACCATCACCCGACCCTTGCCGCCGCCATCATATTCGATCGAAACCTTCATGCCCAAAGCGGCAGACAGGTCATTTTCCAACGCCTGCGTGTCGCTATCCTTACCTTTCGGGCGCGGCTTTGCCTTGTCACCACTGGCGGGGCGCTTCATCAGGGCTTCCACCTGACGGACCGACAAACCCTCTGCCACGACCTTGCGCGCCAAAGCGCCGGCATCATCCGCCGTAACCAGCGCGCGCGCGTGGCCTGCACTCAATTTTCCATCACGAACAAGGGCTTGCACCTCTTCCGGCAGGTTCAACAAACGCAAAAGGTTGGCAATGTAGGAACGGCTTTTGCCAAGCACCTCTGCCAGTTTTTCCTGCGTGTGCCCAAAGCGTTCGATCAGCGCACGGTAGCCCTGCGCCTCTTCCACAGCATTCAGATCAGCGCGCTGTATGTTTTCGATAATCGCAATTTCCAGCACTTCCGTGTCTGTAAACTCGCGCACAACAACCGGCAATTCATGCACCTGCGCGCGCTGCGCCGCGCGCCAACGCCGCTCACCCGCGACAATCTCGTAGGATTCGCCCTTTTTCCGCACCACCAAAGGCTGGATCACGCCCTTCTCGCGGATTGAGGCTGCCAGTTCTGCCAAGGCCGTTTCGTCAAAATACCGCCGTGGCTGGTCCGGGTTTGGCACAAGCGATTCGACCGGCAAGGTCACGATTGGGCCAACCGCGGCAGCGCTGGCCTGCTGTTCCAAGGCAACATCGGCCATAAGCGCCGACAATCCGCGCCCCAAGCCACCGCGTTTTTCTGCTTTTCGATCCATTACAACGCCGCCCCTTCTTGTTGGCGCTTGCCATGCTTTGTCATCAACTCGACAGCAAGCTCTCTATACGCGACCGCGCCTTTTGACTGCGGATCATATTGCAACACCGGAATGGCGTAAGAGGGCGCTTCGGACACCCGCACATTGCGCGGGATCATGGTTTGCAGCACCAGATCGCCCAAATTATCGCGCGCATCTGCTTCAACCTGCTGCGCAAGGTTGTTACGGCGGTCATACATGGTCAGCAAGATACCCTCTATCCGCAAATTGGCATTGGCGGTTTCCCGCAATTCCCGGATGCTGAGCATAAGCTGCGACAGCCCTTCCAGCGCAAAAAACTCTGCCTGCAAAGGCACTAGCACGGAGTGCGCCGCAACCATGGCATTGACGGTCAGCAAATTCAGCGAAGGTGGGCAGTCGATCAGAATATAGTCAAAATCTGCCGAGGTGATCGCCGGTTGGCGCAGCGCGTCTTGCAGCAGGTAAGTGCGCCGCGCGCGCGACATCAGCTCTATATCCGCAGAGGACAAATCCGTTGTCGCAGGCACCACCCAAAGCGGGCTTTCCCCAATCTGCCGCATGATTTCTGCCGCTGGCACATCGCCAAAGATCAGGTCATAGGTGGTGTGCCGCCGCGTGCTGCCCTCTATCCCCAACCCGGTAGACGCGTTGCCCTGCGGGTCAATGTCGATCAGCAATGTCTTCAGCCCCGCTTCCGCCAAGGCCGCGGCAAGGTTGATTGCGGTTGTGGTTTTGCCAACCCCGCCTTTCTGATTCGCAATCGCAATGACCCGCGTTTTCGGCTGGCTAGACACGTTGGATATCCTTCAAGGCTAAAATGCGCGCCGATGCATCGGTCGTGCTAACATGACTTGTCACTTGAAAATGCCACTCTGCGCGCGCCGCTTCAAGCTCTGCCGCGTGGTTTTTGCCTTTTGGCAACAAAGCGCACCCGCCCGGGGCAATGTGGCGGGCCACAAGAGGTAAAAGCTGCGGCAACGGCGCCAGCGCGCGGGCGCTTACAATCTGAGCAGAAAGCGGGGCAAGCCGTTCCGCGCGTTCTATGCGCACGGTCAGGTTCAGGGCGAATTCCTGTTTGCACACAAGCAAAAAGGCGGCTTTTCGTTTGTCGCTTTCAACCAGCGTAAAGCTGCAATCCGGCATCAACTCTAACGCAAGAATCGCACAGACAATACCGGGCAAGCCACCGCCAGAGCCAAGATCAGCCCATGTGGTTGCAGTGCGGTCCGCATGGTCGAAAACCTGCATGGAATCAACAACATGCCGTTCCCAAAGATCACTCAAGGTTGACGCTGCAACAAGGTTTATCCGTGGGTTCCAGCGGCGCACAAGGTCAGCATAGGCATGCAGCCTATCCAATGTTTCACGTGAAACATTGCTGCTGGCTGAATGCAGATTCATGCCCTAGCCCGGCTGGGAAGGGACTGCACACGCGCCAACACAAGCACCAAGGCTGCTGGCGTCATTCCGTCTATTCTGCCGGCCTGCGCCATTGTTTTGGGCCTTGCGCGCGACAACTTCTCGGCCAGCTCCCGCGACAACCCATTGATTGTGCGATAATCTATACCATCGGGGATCGCCCGGGCCTCATCCGCGCGGAGGGACGCAATCTGGTTTTCCTGCCGTTGCAAATAGGCAGCGTAGATCATCTCTCGACCAAGCTGGGTGCGCGTCTCGGCGTCAATCGCTGACAGTTCCGGCTCCAGAACCTCTAGCACGTCAAAGCCAAAGCCCGGCAGCCCCAACAGGTCAAGCGCGGTGCGACGGGTGCCGTCCTCGCTAATCTTGTAGCCAGCGCGCCGCAACTGCGCGGGGGTATAGCTGTGGGCACGCAAGGCCTCTCTGGCAGATTCGAGGCGTGCGTTCTTTTCCTGAAACGCAGCGCGCCGCTCCTCACTAATACAGCCATGCGCCAAGCCAAGCGGCGTAAGCCGTTGATCCGCATTATCTGCGCGCAAGGACAGACGGTATTCGGCACGCGACGTGAACATGCGATACGGCTCTGACACACCGCGCGCTGTCAGATCATCGATCATCACACCAATATAGCTATCTGCGCGGCTAAACTTCAGTGCGTCTTGCTCCAAAGCCAAGCTTGCCGCATTCAGTCCGGCAACAAGCCCTTGGGCGCCCGCCTCTTCATACCCTGTCGTTCCGTTAATCTGACCGGCCAAGAACAATCCGGGCATGGCCGACAATTGCAATGTCAGATCCAGCGCGCGCGGGTCGATATAGTCATATTCAATCGCATAGCCCGGTTGCAGGATTTCAACGTGCTCCAACCCCCGAATGGTGCGGACATATGCTTCCTGCACCTCTGCCGGAAGCGATGTCGAAATGCCGTTGGGATAAACCGTATCATCGTCCAACCCTTCGGGTTCCAAGAAGATCTGATGCGACTCCTTATCGGCAAATCGGGTGATCTTGTCCTCTATCGAAGGGCAATACCGTGGCCCGACACCTTCTATATGGCCACCATACATTGCAGAACGCGACAGGTTCTCGCGCACAATTTGGTGCGTGTTTTCATTGGTATGGGTAATCGCGCAGGAAATCTGCGGCGCGATTGTCTGCTGTGTCAGGAAAGACATATAGGCCGGGTCATCATCACCCGGTTGCTGTTCCAAACAGTCCCAATCAATGCTGGACCCCCGCAAACGCGGTGGTGTCCCGGTCTTCAAGCGCCCCATCGGCAAATCAAGCCCGCGCAATTGCTTGGCCAAAACGGTCGATGCCGCATTGCCCATACGGCCCGCAGCAAAGCTATGATCGCCGATAAAGACCTTGCCGCCCAGAAACGTGCCGGTTGTCAGCACCACGGCTTTCGCACTCAAGGCACTGTCAGAGCCAAGCTGAACACCGACAACCTTGCCGGATTTCACGTCCAAGGCGGTCACCTCAGCCTCGATTACCGACAGGTTGGGCTGGTCAGCCACGATACGGCTGATTGCGTGGCGGTAGCGGGCGCGGTCGGCCTGCACGCGCGGCCCTTGAACGGCCGGACCTTTGGACCGGTTCAACAAGCGATACTGGATCGCCGCATAATCGGCGGCGCGCCCCATAGCACCATCAAGCGCGTCAATTTCACGCACAAGATGGCCCTTACCCAAACCGCCAAAGGCCGGGTTGCATGACATCACGCCAAGGTCATCTTTGCGGAACGTAACCAAAGCGGTCGCTGCGCCCATGCGGGCTGCGGCCAATGCCGCTTCCACACCAGCATGACCGCCGCCAACAACGATTACGTCAAATTGTTTCACGTGAAACACTCCTACTTGCCGATGCAAAAGCTGCTGAAGATATCACCCAAAACATCTTCAACATCGACCGCGCCAATCAGCGAATCAAGCGCATTAATCGCAAGACGAATATCCGCCGCCACCAGTTCTGCGATATAATCCTGTTGGGTGATTTTATCAATCGCGTCGGACAGCGCGACAAGCGCCTGTTGCATGGCCTGATGGTGGCGTTGACGAATAGTAACCCCGTCGCGCGCCGTCATGTTGGAAAGCCGTTCGGTAATCTGCGCCAACAGCCAATCCAACCCTTGCCCGGTATGCGCCGAAATTCCATCTGTGCTGCCTGTCAGGTCCGCCTTGCTGCGGACGACAATATCTTGGTCGGACAGGGTTGTTGGGGCCGAAGGGTCGTCGGCAGGGTGCAGGATAATCCGCAAATCCGCCTGCTCTGCGCGTGCCCTGCCCCGCGCTATGCCGATGGCTTCGACCTGCTCTGTCGTCTCACGCAGTCCGGCAGTGTCCAGAAAGGTCACGGCAAAGCCCCCGACATCCATACGCACTTCCAGAACATCGCGGGTCGTGCCGGCAATGTCGGAAGTGATCGCCGCGTCCCGACCAGCCAAAGCGTTGAGAAGGCTAGATTTTCCGGCATTCACTGGCCCAACCAAGGCCACTTCGAACCCCGATTGCACGCGTTCACGCGCGCGCCCGCCCGCCAGTTCGTCTTGCAGCTGCACCACAACGGCGCGCAGTTCAGACAGGATCAGCGCATCAAAATTGCCGACATCTTCCTCGACAAAATCGATTGATGTTTCGACCAGCGCAGCCGCCTTGACCAAATGCGCCCGCCAGCCAGCAACAACGCGCCCAATGGCACCGTCCAGCACACGCAGCGCCTGGCGGCGTTGGCTTTCGGTTTCTGCCTCTAGCAGATCGCTCAGCGCCTCGACCTGGGTCAGGTCCATCATGCCATTGTCCAGCGCGCGGCGGGTGAATTCGCCGGGCTGAGCCAGCCGCAAACCGTAATCCGTGGCTAGGCAGCGTTCCACCGCGGCAACGGTCGCCATGCTGCCATGGACCATCAATTCAGCCACATCTTCGCCTGTAAAGCTGGCCCCGCGCGCGAAACACAGGACAAGCGCCGAATCCAGCCGTTCGCCTTCGCCGTCGCGCAACATGCGCAACCCCGCTTCGCGCAGGGGTGGCAGCGGGCCTGCCATGGCGCGCGCAACATCATGCGCGCGCGGGCCGGATATGCGGATAACAGCAATGCCCGATTTTCCACGGGCCGAGGCCAGCGCGAAAATCGTGTCCATGGCCTTAGGCGTTCATCGAATCGAAGAAATCGCTGTTCGTCTTCGTCTGTTTCAGCTTGGAAATCAGGAATTCGATGGCGTCTGTGGTGCCCATCGGGTTCAGAATGCGGCGCAGAACAAAGGTTTTTTGCAGATCGTTCTTGTCGATCAGCAAGTCTTCTTTGCGGGTGCCGGATTTCAGAATATCCATGGCCGGGAACACGCGCTTGTCGGCGACCTTGCGGTCCAGCACGATTTCAGAGTTACCGGTGCCCTTGAATTCTTCGAAGATCACTTCATCCATGCGAGAGCCGGTATCGATAAGCGCGGTTGCGATGATCGACAGCGACCCACCTTCTTCGATATTGCGCGCCGCGCCAAAGAACCGCTTGGGGCGTTGCAGGGCGTTCGCATCCACACCGCCGGTCAGCACTTTGCCCGACGACGGCACAACGGTGTTAAAGGCGCGCCCAAGGCGCGTGATAGAGTCGAGCAAGATCACCACATCGCGCTTGTGTTCTACAAGGCGCTTGGCTTTTTCGATGACCATCTCTGCCACGGCCACATGGCGTGTGGCGGGTTCGTCGAAGGTCGAAGCGATCACCTCCCCCTTCACCGAGCGCTGCATATCCGTCACCTCTTCCGGGCGTTCGTCAATCAACAGCACGATCAGGTAACATTCAGGGTGGTTCTTGGCGATGCTGTGGGCAATGTTCTGCAACAACACGGTTTTACCCGTGCGCGGCGGGGCCACGATCAGCGCGCGCTGGCCTTTACCCAAGGGCGACACAAGGTCGATAATCCGGGCAGAACGGTCCTTGGTGGCGGGGTCGTCGGTTTCCATCCACAGACGTTCATCCGGGTAAAGCGGCGTCAGGTTATCGAAATGCACCTTATGGCGCGACTTGGCCGGGTCATCGAAATTGATCTGCGTGACCTTGGTAATCGCAAAATATCGTTCATTTTCTGACGGAGCCTGAATGACGCCTTCGATCGTGTCGCCCGTGCGCAGCGAATACTGCCGGATCATATCGGGAGAGACATAGATGTCATCGGGGCCGGGCAGATAGTTCGCCTCGGGCGCGCGCAAAAAGCCGAAACCATCTTGCAGCACTTCCAGCACACCTTCGCCGGAAACCTCCCACCCCTCCTCTGCGCGTTCCTTCAGGATAGAGAACATCATCTCGCCCTTGCGCATGGAGGGCGCGTTCTCGATCTCCAGCTCTTCGGCGAGGGCCAACAGTTCTGCGGGGCTTTTCGCCTTCAGATCGGACAGGTTCAGCCGTTCGATTTGGTCAAGGTCAGTGTCGAGCATGAAAAATCCAGTTCGCCCGCAGGCATTACGGGTCAGTCAAAGGTCACGATGTGTCACCGGAAGCGCATTCCGCCGGACGGCAGAGCACTTTGGCGTTACCGCAATGGCAGCATGAAGTCAATCATGTCTAGATCTTCACCACGACAGAGATGACGATAATCACCATCATAAGCGTCGGAACTTCGTTCATCATGCGGTATTGGCGGCCCGTCAGGGTGTTGCCGTCAGCTTCAAAGATGCGACGGCGCTTGGCGCACCACATGTGAAACCATGTCATCGCGATCAATGCCGCGAATTTCGAGTATGGCCAGATCGCACCAGTGTCCAATACCCAAGGCATGGCCGCCATAGTCAGCCCTGTCGCCCAAGCCACGATCATGGCCGGGTTCATGATAACCCGCAGAAGCTTGTCTTCCATGACCTTGAAGGTTGCGCTCATCTCTGCGCTGGCGCCGCGTTCAACATGGTAGACGAACAAGCGTGGCAAGTAGAACAGACCTGCCATCCAGCTAATTACAGCCATGATGTGCAGGGCTTTGATCCATGGGTAAAGCGTGGCGAGCATGTTTGGCCCCTTTCGACCCTTCTATATAAAAAGAAAAGAATAAAGGAAATGATGATGTAGATAGAGCCTGTGGATATGGGGATTACAGGTTTGCCCACAGTGATATCCACAGCCGGGCGCAGTCTGCGATCTTGTTTCACCCTTGTTAACTATATGTAAATAAGAGAAAAACAAAAGATCAAAAAAAGAACACGCCGTATCTGGGCAGCGCGGGTGCATTTTATCCACAACCGCCGGTTTGTGCCGCCAACAGGTGGATAACCTGTGCCCTGAACTTGCAAGATTTGTGGGAACATGCCAGCACCTTGCCAGTTGCGGGGGTCATGCCCATTTTACACCCGGCTTCGCCCGGTTCTGTGCACAAGGATATCCACATGGGTCTTGTTCTGGCGTCTGCCTCTGCCATCCGGGCCGAGATGTTGCGCCGCGCGGGTGTTGCGGTTCAGGTGCAACCCGCGCGGATAGACGAAGGCGCGATCCGTGACGCGCTTCTGGCCGAAGCGGCGCAACCGCGCGACATTGCCGATGCGCTGGCAGAGGGCAAGGCGCGCAAGGTTTCCGGCCGCCACGCTGGTTTGGTTCTGGGGTGCGATCAGGTTTTGTCGCTGAAGGGGCGGATTTTCGAAAAGCCCGTGACGGCCGATCAGGCCCATGACCAGTTGCGCGCATTGCGCGGCCAGACCCATCAGCTGCTATCGGCGGCGGTGCTGTATGAAAACGGCGAACCTGTCTGGCGGCATGTGGGCGTTGCGCGGCTGACCATGCGGCAGTTCAGCGATACATACCTAGATGAGTACGTTGCCCGGAACTGGCCCGATATCGCCGAATCGGTCGGGGGCTACAAGCTGGAAGCCGAAGGTGTGCGCCTGTTTGCCCAAGTGACAGGAGATTACTTTACCATCCTTGGGTTGCCGCTTCTGGAATTGTTGAACTATCTTGCCCTGCGTGGAGAGATTGACGGATGAAAATACCTTTGGCTGGCGTTATCGGATGCCCTGTCGGGCATAGCCGTTCGCCCATCTTGCACGGGACATGGTTGCGCCAATACGGCCTGGCCGGGCACTATGTGCCGCTGCATGTCGAAGCGGATGATCTTGCCGATATGTTGCGCGCCATGCCGCGTATGGGGTTCGTGGGCGCGAATGTGACTGTGCCGCATAAGGAAGCCGCGCTTGCGCTGGCCGATGACGTGACCGAAACGGCGCGACGGATCGGCGCGGCGAATACGCTGACCTTTGGCGCGGATGGGCGTATTCAGGCAGATAATACAGATGCTTACGGGTTCATGGCCAATCTGCGCCAGAATGCGCCGGGCTGGCAGCCTTCGGGCGGTCCGGCATTGGTGCTGGGTGCGGGCGGCGCGGCCCGCGCGGTGATCGTGGCCTTGCAAGATGCCGGTGTGCCGCAGATTTACCTGACCAACCGCACCACTGCGCGGGCCGACGCCTTAGCGGCAGAGTTCGGGGTCAATACCCTGCCATGGCAAGACCGGGAGCGGTTGTTGCCACAGATGGCCTGCCTCGTGAACACAACATCTTTGGGGATGCGGGGACAACCGGATCTGGAGATTGATCTTACCACCCTGCCCGCGTCGGCCTTGGTCACGGATATTGTGTATGCGCCGCTGAAAACGCCACTTTTGGCACAAGCCCGCGCGCAAGGCTGCGCGGTGGTCGATGGTCTGGGAATGCTGCTGCATCAGGCCGTGCCGGGGTTTGAGCGCTGGTTCGGCACAAGGCCAGAGGTGACGGACGCCCTGCGCGCGGCGGTGCTGGCATGACCTATCGGCTGGGGCTGACCGGGTCCATCGGAATGGGCAAATCCACCACGGCGCAAATGTTTCGCGAAGCTGGTGTGCCGGTCTGGGATGCCGATGCCGCCGTGCACCGCCTGTATCAGGGCGCGGCGGTCGGCCCTGTCGGCGCGCTTTGCCCTGCGGCGGTGCAGGATGGCCAGATTGACCGCGCGGCGCTGAAAGACTGGATCGCCCGCGACCCGGATGCGCTGTCGCAACTGGAAGCGGCGGTGCACCCGTTGGTTGCCGCCGACAGGGCGGCGTTCATCGCGCAGGCCGATGCGCCCTTGGTGGTTCTGGACATTCCGCTTTTGTATGAAACCGGGGCCGATGTGGATGGCGTGCTGGTCGTGACCGCCCCGCCCGATGTGCAGCGCGCCCGCGTGCTGGCGCGGCCCGGAATGGATGCTGCGCAATTCGACCGTATCCTGTCGCGGCAGATGCCCGATGCCGAAAAGCGCGCCCGCGCCGATTTCGTGATCGAAACACTGGATATGGACAGAACGCGCACGGCTGTGCAAGATCTGGTGGCAAAGCTGGGGGCGGAACATGCGTGAAATCGTTCTGGATACCGAAACCACCGGGTTTGAGCCGGAACAGGGCGACCGGATTGTCGAAATCGGGGCGCTGGAAATCGTGAACCTGCGGCCCACGGGGCAGAGTTTTCACGTCTATATCAACCCAGAACGCGATATGCCTGATGGCGCGTTTGGCGTGCATGGCATTGGCCCCGACCTGTTGGCGACCCCCCGCCCCGCGCGCGACGGTGAAGTGACCTTGCGTGACAAGCCGGTATTCGCGGCGGTCGGCCAGAAGTTTCTTGATTTCATAGGCGATGCGAAACTGGTCATCCATAACGCCGCCTTCGACATGAAATTTCTGAATTTCGAATTGGGGCGCATGGGCTTGCCAACGCTGCCATGGGACCGCGCGGTTGATACGCTTGCAATTGCGCGCAAGAAATTCCCCGGCTCGCCCGCGTCGCTGGATGCGCTGTGCCGCCGCTTCGGGATAGACAATTCATCGCGCACGCTGCACGGCGCGCTTCTGGACAGCGAAATTCTTGCAGAGGTGTATCTGGAATTGTTGGGCGGCGCGCAGCCCGATTTTGCGCTGACATCGGAACCCACCAATGCCGAGGGCGCGGTCACGCGGGCTGTTTTGCCCAAACGCCCTACCCCGCTTGCGCCCCGGCTGACAGCCGCAGAGGCAGACGCTCACGCCGCTTTTGTCGCCAAGCTGGGGGATGCCGCCGTCTGGAAGCGTTACGGCTAGGATAGGGGCAGCGGGCGCCATGGGCGCCCGCCGGGCCTGATTAGTTCGGCACGGGCGCAGGGTTTGCCGCTTGTGCGGCGGCTTGGCGCTGCAATTCCTGACGGTAAAGCGCCAGAAAATCGACCGTGTCCAAATTCAGCGGCGGGAAGCCGCCGTCGCGGGTTACGTCGGAAATAATGCGCCGCGCGAAGGGGAAGATCATGCGCGGGCATTCGATCAGCAAGAACGGGTGCAATTGTTCTTGCGGCACGCCTTCGACAAGGAACACACCGACATAATCCAGTTCTACAAGGAACAGGGTCTGGTTGTCGGTCTTGTTCTTGGATGTAATCTTGAACTTGGTGGCGACGTCATACTGGTTTTCTGCGTCGCGCTTTTGCGCATCTAGGCTAACCTGAACCTGAATATCGGGCTGCACATTGGCACCTTGCAGCTTTTTCTGCGCAGCCACGTTTTCGAAGGACAGGTCGCGCATGTATTGCGCCAGAATGCGCATGTTCACCTTGGGGGCCTGTTCTGCGGCGCCGTTGCCTTGGTTGGCTGTTTCGGTCTCGGTCATGTCTATGCTCTCTAACTGAAGGATATGTTGGTTGCGAAGCTATGTAGCAGCAGGCTTCCTGCGCCTCAATCCCGGTATTGGGTCGGGCCGCGCCGTGGCGGCAAGCGGTCGGGATTTGGGGCTTCATCGGGTTCTGCCGTATAATCACCGTCGATAATGTCATCCCGTGGGGCCGGGCGGGTCTGGATGACCACGCGGCGCAGGGCAAGCACCCGCACCGCCGGGATCAGCAGCAAAAGGCCCAGCGCATCGGTGAAAAACCCCGGGATTACCAGCAAAAGCGCCCCGATCATGCGCAAGGCAGAATGCGCCATGGGGCTTGCGGGGCTGCGGTCTTGTGCAAGTGCGGACCGTATGTCGGCGGCGTTGCGATAGGGTTCCAACCGCATCAGGAACACGCCCAAGGCACCGCTCGCGAAAATTTCAAGCAGCGTGCCCAGAACGCCCAGAGCGCCGCCCAACTGCACGAATAACACGATTTCAAGCAGCGGAATCGCCAGAAAGGCCAGCAGGATCGGCATGTCTTTTCCTCTTTCCCAAAGGATCGGGCCGCTTAAGGTGGACTTGCCCGTATCGGCACCTTACATAGGGACGGACATAGCCATACCAACCCTTGGCAGAGGTAACAATGGACCCCGCCGTGATTCAATTACTTGTCCTTGCAGGCATCGCCGTGTTTCTGATTTTGCGGTTGCGTGCCGTTTTGGGCACCCGCGACGGGTTCGAAAAAACACCTGTCAAGCGCGATGCCCCCGCAAGCCCGACAGGGCGCAAGCCGGCCTTCGAGGTGATTGAGGGCGGACCGGATACGGACATCACTGATTATGTGAAGGAAGGGTCTGACAGCGCAAAAGCGTTGGCACGCATGAAGGCCGTTGACCCGAATTTCGGGGTTGGCGATTTCATGCAAGGCGCGCGCGGCGCGTATGAAATGATCCTGATGGCATTCGAATCCGCCGATATGGAATCGATCCTGCCCTTCTTGTCGCGCGATGTGTTCAACAGCTTCGACGAGGTCGTGCAGATGCGCGAGCGCGAAGGGCTGGTGGTGGATGCCTCTTTCATCGGGCTGCGCGAGATCGAGATTTTGGAAGCGACCTTTGACGAGGACAGCAAGGAAGGCGAAATCACCCTGCGCTTTGTCGGAGAGTTGACGCAGGTTGTGCGCAAAACGGACAGCGGAGAGATTGTCGACGGCGACCCGAACACGGTCAAGACGCAGAAAGATGTCTGGACCTTTGCGCGTGACATGACATCGGATAGTCCGAACTGGAAACTGGTCGCCACCGGCGACTGACCCGATGGAAGGAGGGGCGCATGTCGCGCAAGAAGCGTCCTGCGCTCAGCCCCGAAGATAAAGAACTGTGGTCGCGGGTTGCCCAGACTGCGCGACCTCTGCGAACCGATTTTGCCCATCTGTTCGACCCAAAACCAGCGCCGCCGGATGCACCGCCACCGAAAGCTGTGCCTGACACGGCTGGACCGCGGCGCGTGTTGCGCCCTACAGGCAGCGGTGCCGCCCCCGGCCATGACCTGACACGCCCATTGTCCGATGCGCTGGCCGACGCGCCTGTCGCTATGGACAAGCGCCGCTTTCAGCGCATGACGCGCGGCAAATTGCAGCCCGAGGCCCGAATTGATCTGCACGGCATGACGCTGGCGCAAGCCCATGCTGCGCTTAACGGGTTCATCCTGCGCGCGCAGGCGAATGGGTTGCGGCTGGTTCTGGTGATTACCGGCAAAGGTCGGCAGGCCGATGATGATGGCCCGATCCCGCGCAGACGGGGCGCGCTGAAACATGACGTGCCGCAATGGCTGCGCATGGCGCCCTTGGCCGGTTGCGTTTTGGAAATACGCGAAGCGCATGCGCGCCATGGCGGTGGCGGCGCCTATTACGTTTACCTGCGGCGTATGCGTTAGGCCGTGCCGGGGGCTTCGCTGCCGCGTGGCTGCGCCATGCAGGGCCAAGATATTCGCGCAAGGATGAAGCCGATGCGCTTTCGCTTGGCAAAGCATGGGTTTTGCGGCAAAGCGTTGGCCCATGAAATTTGCATTCCAGATAGAGGCGCGGGACGGTCGCGCGCGGCAAGGTCGGATCGACACGCCGCGCGGCGAAATCCGCACGCCTGCGTTCATGCCCGTGGGCACTGCTGCAACCGTAAAAGGCATGATGCCCGAACAGGTGCGCCAGACGGGTGCCGATATTTTGCTGGGCAACACCTATCACCTGATGTTGCGCCCCAGTGCCGAACGCATCGCTGCCTTGGGCGGGCTGCACCGGTTTATGAACTGGGATCGGCCCATCCTGACGGATTCCGGTGGCTTTCAGGTAATGAGCTTGGCCAACCTGCGCAAGCTGACGGAAGAGGGCGTGCAGTTTTCCAGCCATGTTGACGGGTCGCGCCACATGCTGACGCCAGAGCGGTCGATGGAGATCCAGCGCCTGTTAGGGTCCGACATTGTCATGGCCTTTGATGAGTGCACCCCCTTTCCGGCCGATGAGCTTGTCGCGCGGCAATCAATGGAATTGTCGATGCGCTGGGCAAAGCGCTCGCGCGAGGCTTTTGGTGACCGTCCCGGCTATGCGCTGTTCGGGATTCAGCAGGGGTCAGTTTACCCCGACTTGCGCGCAGAGAGTGCCGAGGCGCTGCGCGGCATTGGCTTTGACGGCTACGCGATTGGCGGTCTGGCCGTGGGCGAGGGGCAAGAGCTGATGTTTGATGTGCTGGATTACGCCCCCGGCCAGTTGCACGACGACAAGCCGCGCTATCTGATGGGCGTGGGCAAGCCCGATGATATTGTCGGCGCGGTGCAGCGTGGCGTGGACATGTTCGATTGCGTTTTGCCCACGCGGTCGGGCCGCACCGGGCAAGCCTGGACCGCACGCGGATCGGTCAACCTGCGCAACGCGCGCCACCGGGATGACGGGCGGCCGTTGGAAGAGGGCTGTGATTGCCCCGCCTGCACCAAATACAGCCGCGCCTACCTGCACCATGTTGTGCGGCTGGATGAAATGATCGCGGGAATGCTGCTGACATGGCATAACCTGCGCTATTACCAACGCCTGATGGCCGGGTTGCGCGCGGCCATTGCCGAAACCCGGCTGGAGGCGTTTGTTGCTGACTTCCACGCTTTGCGTGCGCAGGGCGATATAGACCCGATATAGGAAAGGCCCGATATGGCTGCCGACATGCTTTCGACCGTTGTTAAACCCATTCACCGCGAGGGCCACAAGTTCCTTGCTGTTTTCGGTGTCGTCACGGTGGCGCTGTTCCTGTTCTGGGAGCCTTTGGGCTGGATCGGGTTGGGTCTGACGGTGTGGTGTTATTACTTTTTCCGCGACCCGGACCGCCAGACGCCCCTGCGCGAGGGCCTGCTGGTCAGCCCCGCCGATGGCGTGATTTCGCTGATTGAACCCGCCGTGCCGCCCGCAGAGCTGGAGATGGGCGACAAGCCAATGACCCGCGTGTCGGTCTTCATGAATGTGTTCAACTGCCATGTAAACCGCGTGCCGATTGCCGGGCGCATCACCAAGATCGCCTACCGCCCCGGCAAGTTCCTGAATGCGTCGCTGGACAAAGCGTCGGTCGATAATGAACGCAACGGTCTGGCGGTGGAACTGGCCGATGGGCGCAAGATTGCCGTGGTGCAGATCGCCGGTCTCGTGGCGCGGCGCATATTGTGCGAAGTGCAGGAAGGCCAGCAGATGCAGACGGGCGAGCGTTTCGGGATGATTCGCTTCGGCTCTCGTGTGGATGTGTACCTGCCGGACGGGGTGGAGCCCTTGGTCGCGCTGGGGCAGACCATGATCTCGGCGGAAACCGTGATTGCTGACCTGACCAGCACAGAACCGCGCCGCATGGCGGGTGTGCGCTAATGCGGCGCGACAGCCTTTCGCTGGTCCAGCTTGTGCCCAACGTGGTCACGATTCTGGGCATGTGCGCGGGGCTGAGCGCGATTCGCTACACGTTTTCCGAACGCTATGAACTTGCGGCAGCGCTTATCATCGTTGCCGCCATTCTGGACGGGTTGGATGGGCTTTTGGCCCGCAAGCTGAATGCGGCCAGCAGTTTCGGGGCCGAGTTGGACAGCTTTGCCGATTTCGTCAGCTTCGGCGTGGCGCCGGGTATTCTGGTCTATGGTTATGCCTTGAATGGTCAGGCGGCGGGCTTTGGCTGGGTCTTTGTGCTGACCTTTGCGGTTTGCGCCTGTTTGCGGCTGGCACGGTTCAACCTGTCGCGCAGCGCACCAGATGGCGGCATGATCCGCCATTTCATCGGGGTTCCGGCCCCGGCGGGCGCAATGCTTGGCCTGCTGCCGGTCTATCTGGGCTTGGCGGGCTGGCTGGAGCCGTCCCGCTTTCCCGTGCTTGTTGCGCTTTATCTGGGTGCGGTGGGCCTGCTGATGATCTCTCGTCTGCCCACACCCTCGCTCAAGGCCATCCGCATTGCGCGCCGCCATGCCATTTGGGTGCTGGTTGGCGCGAGCGCTTTCGTAGGGCTGCTGTTTTTGCGCACATGGGTCACGCTGGTGGTGGCGGACCTGATTTATCTTGCCGTTCTGGGCGGCCTTAGCTTTCGGCGCGCCTTTGGCCAGAAATCGTGACATTGCTGCAAAAAACCCGTGGCTTTGCGCTTGACGCCGCGCGCGCCATTGCGTAATTGCCCCCTATCGCGCGGTTGTAGCTCAGTTGGTTAGAGTACCGGCCTGTCACGCCGGGGGTCGCGGGTTCGAGCCCCGTCAACCGCGCCACTTTTCAAAACCCCTCGCCAGTTTGGCCGGGGGTTTTTTCTTGGGTTCATCCTTGCATAAATATCCTGGGGGAGTCGCGCGGCAGCGCGACGGGGGCAAAGCCCCCTAAAGCATCTCTTGCGCAGCACAATTTGAAAACGTCTTGCTCGACATTCGGGCGGTATGCGCCATCTCACTCCCCATGACTGACCGCGCGCGCCCCGTTCCTGAATCTGCCTTTGCCCGCTCACTTCGGGTGGGCCAGGTTGCGTCGGGCTTCGCCGGGGCAACGGTCATGGGCTTGGCAAATCAGGTCTTGCGCGGGCAGGGGGCCGATCTGGGGCGCGCGGCGCTGACGCCGGCCAATGCGCTGCGGGTGGCCGGTGGTTTGTCGGCCCTGCGCGGCGCGGCGATGAAGCTGGGGCAAATGCTGTCCATGGATAGCGGTCTGGCGCTGCCGCCCGAATTCAGCGCGCCCTTGGCGCAGCTTCAGGCCAATGCGCCGCCCATGCCGCCTGCGCAGCTTAAACAGGTTCTGGCGCGGGCTTGGGGGCCGGACTGGCTGGCCCGCTTCCAGCGGTTCGAGGTGCGGCCTTTGGCGGCGGCCTCTATCGGGCAGGTGCACCGCGCGGTTACACGCGACGGGCGCGATTTGGCGATCAAGGTGCAGTTTCCCGGCATCGCGCGCAGCATAGACAGCGATATTGCCACTTTGGGCCGCCTTATGCGTCTGCCCGGTGTCTTGCCCCGCGATGTCGATATCGCGCCCTTTCTGGCTGCCGCGCGCGCGCAATTGCATGACGAGGCCGACTATATGCGCGAGGCGCGGGCGCTGACCCGTTTTCGGGCCGCGCTGGGCGAAGATTTCATCGTGCCGCAGGTCTGGGACGATCTGACCACCCCGCAGGTTCTGGCGATGGAGTTCATCGACAGTCAGCCCATTGATGCGCTGGCCGATCACCCCCAAACCACCCGCGATCGCGCCATGGCGCAGCTTGTCTGGCTAACGCTGCACGAATTGTTCGAATTGGGCCAGATGCAGACTGACCCGAATTTTGCCAATTACCGGCTGGCGCCGGATGGGCGGATTGTGCTTTTGGATTTCGGCGCGACCCGCGACATTGCATCAGTGGATGCGCAGAATTACCGCGCCCTGCTGCGCGCCCTGCTGGCGCAAGACCGTGACGCCATGTCAGCCTTGATGCAGCGAATCGGCTATTTCCGGGGCGATGTGCCGCCTGCCCGCCGCGACCTGATTGTCGATCTGGCCATGCGCGCCAGCGGGCCATTGCGGCAGGATGAACCCTATGATTTCGGCAATGCCACGCTGATCGAAGACATCCTGCGCGAGGGGCAAGCCCTCGGCCAGGCGCGCGATTTCTGGCACGTCCCGCCCGCAGAGATGTTGTTTCTGCACCGCAAGATCGCGGGCATGTATTTGCTGGGCCAGCGTCTGCGCGCGCGGGTGGCGTTGCGCCCTTTGGTTGCGGCCTATTCTTCGGACAGCCGCCTTGCGGCACGCCAGCTGGCCAGCGCCATGACCCCGGCGGTCGCAAGGCAAAGCGATAGCCCACCCAATTGGTAGCTGACCCCTGACAGCGCGGTTCCCACCAGCCGCCCGCTGGCATTGGCCATGTAGTAGAACCCCACGTCGCGGGTGATCCGCTCTGCCGCGCCGAAGGCTAGGATCAGGTAGGAATGCACCGCCGAATTTATCGCAAAGACGAACCCGAACAGCAGCAACCCGGCAACGAGCGTCGCAGATAGCCAAGGTGCCGGGCTGCCCGCCAACCAGACCGCCAGCGCCAGCGCGAAGGGGATTGGCACCAAAAGCCCGGCCCAGAAAATGGCCTTGGCGGTGATTGCCTGTTCGGATTGGTTCGGGCCGCCTAGAAACTTTGGCGCGAAGGCTTGCACTGCGCCATAAGCGATAATCCACAGCGCCATGAACCCGCCAACCAGAAAGAACGCTTCGCGCCGTCCTTCGGCGGTGCCGTCCGACAGAACGGCCTGAAAATAAATCGGGATGCCCACGACGAACCACACATCGCGCGCGCCGAACAGGAACATGCGCGCCAGTGACAGCTTGTTCACGCGCTCGTCTTTCGACCGCCAGCCCGACCAACTGTCAGAGGCCTTCATCCGCCCCGGCAGGCCAGCAGGCAGGAACAGGACGATGGCCACAAGGATGACCGCCAGAACCGCCGCCATGGACCAGATTGCGGTTTCGAACCCCGCCGTTGCCAAAAGTGCGGCACCCAGCAGGAACCCCAGCCCCTTTACCGCGTTCTTCGACCCGGTCAGCGCCGCAACCCAGCGGAACAGGCCGTTGTTTTCAGACGGGGCCAGCAGCTTGACCGCCGATTTTGAGGACATCTTGGACAGGTCTTTCGCCACGCCCGATGCGCCTTGCACCAGCATAACAAAAATGACCGATAGCGTGATTGTCCAGTTCGGGTCTAGCTGCGCCAGCGCCGCCAACGCCACGATCTGCAAACTTAGCCCTGCGTAAAGCGTTGCCGCCAGCCCGAAGCGCGCGGCCAGCCACCCGGCGGCCAAGTTCGTCACGATGCCCGCCACCTCGTATAGCAGGAACAGCCAAGCCAGCTGCACCGGCGTGAAGCCAAGGGTGTTGAAATGCAACAGCACCAGCATGCGCAACGCGCCGTCCGAGAGCATGAAGGCCCAATAGGCCGCCGTGACGGCGGCATAGGCGCGGAGCGGGTTGGCTTTGGCAGTCATGGGGCACCTTTTGGCCGATGGGGAGGGGGGCTTGCCCCGCGCGCGCCAAGCGCGCCTCCCCAAGAGGTTTTGCTAGGATGTAAAGGTCAGAGGCTTTGCGCGACCATGCGGGTGATGTCGGCCAAGCGGCAGGCATAGCCCCATTCATTGTCATACCAAGCGTAAATCTTGACCTGCGTGCCGTTCACCACCATCGTGGACAGCGCATCGACAATGGATGACCGCGGGTCGTTGAGGAAGTCCGAAGAAACAAGCGGGCGATCCTCATAGCCGAGGATGCCGTGCAGCGGACCATCGGCGGCGGCTTTGAACAGGTCGTTGACCTCTTGCGCAGTTGTCGGGCGCTCAACCTCGAACACGCAATCGGTGAGCGAGGCATTCAGAAGCGGCACGCGCACGGCATGGCCGTTCAACCGCCCCTTCAGTTCCGGGTAGATAAGCGTGATCGCGGTGGCGCTGCCCGTGGTGGTGGGAATAAGATTGGTCAGTGCAGAGCGCGCGCGCCGCATGTCCTTGGCGGGGCGGTCAACCATGGTTTGCGTGTTCGTCACGTCATGGATCGTGGTGATCGAGCCGTGCTTGATGCCAAGGTGTTCGTGGATGACCTTGACCACCGGGGCAAGGCAGTTGGTGGTGCAGCTTGCCGCCGTGATAATGCGGTGCTGGCTGGAATCATACAGATCATGGTTCACGCCATAAACAAGGTTCAGCGCGCCGCCATCCTTGACCGGGGCGCTGACGACCACTTTCTTGACGCCTGCTGCGAAATAGGGGGCAAGCTTTTCCTCTGTCTTGAAAACCCCGGTGCAGTCGATGACCAGATCGACGCCAAGCTCTGCCAGCGGCAGGGCTTCGATGGTTTTTTCATGCGTCAGACGAATGGTCTGGCCGCCCAGCGTAAGGCTGTCGGCGGCATGGCCAACCGGGGTTGGCCAGCGGCCATGCACGCTGTCGAATTCCATCAACAGCGCGTGTTGCTCCGCGTCGCCCACCGGGTCATTCAGCAGCACGATCTGGCCGCCCGCGCCGGTATCGATCAGGTCGCGCAGCGCGAGTTTGCCGATGCGGCCCAGGCCGTTAAGCGCGATTCGGATCATTGGCTGCGATCCTTTTCAGCGGCATCCTGCCCAAGCTGGTCGATCTGCGCTTGCAGCGACAGGCGCGACAGGCTGGCGATGGGCAATTCGACAAAGGCCGCGATCCGGCGGCGCAGTGCGCCATAGGTCTGCGCAAAGACAAGCGCCTTTTCAGCGTCGGTGCCGGTGGCCTTGACCGGGTCAGGCAGCCCCCAATGCCCGGTGATGGGCTGGCCCGGCCAAGGCGGGCATTCTTCGGCGGCAGAGGTGTCGCAGACGGTGAAGACGAAATCCATCACCGGGGCTTCGGCGGTCTGGAATTCCGAGATATGCTTGGAGCGCATCCCATCGGTCGCATGGCCGTTGCGCTTCAGCACTTCAAGCGCGAAAGGGTTCAGTTGCGAATTGGGGTGCAGACCGGCCGAAAAGGCTGTGAACCGGCCATTGCCAAGGTCGCGCATCAGCGCTTCGGCAAAGATGGAGCGGGCGGAATTGCCCGAGCAAATAAAGAGCACTTTGAAGGCGGTATCAGACATGGGAGCGGGCCTTTCGGTTGGAAAAAGGTCGGGGCGCGCGCGCCCCAGATCAAGGACAAGATAAGACACAAGTGCATGGGCATTTTGCAGATTGACCGCGTAATATAGCGCCCGGCCTTCGCGCCGTTGCGCGACAAGCCCGCTTGCGGTCAGGTCGGACAGGTAATGCGACAGCGTGTTGGGCTTCAGGCCAAGGCTTTGAGCAATATCGGTCGGGCGCACGCCTTGGGGGGCAAAGCGCATGAGCAGCCGGAAAACCGACAAGCGGCCAGTTTGGCCAAGGGTGGCAAAAGCCTGAGTTGCGTCGTTATGTTCCATAATTCCTGAATAACGGAATTATATGATTCAGTCTAATGAATGTTTGATGACAGCCCCTTCGGTTTGGTCAGGTTCCGTCGTCCCAAAGTTCGGGCTGCCATAGTGCAGGGGTGCCGCAGATGGCAGGGTCGGGGGCTGCGATCTGATCTTTGTCTGTATAGGGGATTTGCCCAAGGATATGCTGCAACACGGCCAAACGGGCGCGATACTTGTCCTCTGAGCGGATGACGGTCCAAGGTGCCGCCGCGCTGTGGCTGCGTTCAAAGGTCTGGGCAATGGCATGGGTGTAGCTGTCCCATTTGGCCAAGCCCTTCACGTCCAGCCCGGACAGTTTCCAGTGCTTCATCGGGTCATCCTCGCGCGCCAGAAGGCGGCGCACCTGTTCGGCGCGGCTGACATTCAGCCAAATCTTGATGAAATGGATACCGTCCTGCACCAGCAGGTTTTCAAACCCCGGCAATTGGTCGAAAAACGCCGCGCGCTGGGCGGGCGTGCAAAAGCCGAACACATGTTCGACCACGGCGCGGTTATACCAGCTACGGTCGAACAGCACCATTTCGCCGCCTGCGGGCAGGCGCGCGACATAGCGCTGGAAATACCATTCGCGGGCTTCGCGGTCGGTGGGCTTGGGCAGCGCCTCTACCCGCAAGATGCGGTGGCTCATCACATCCGCGATGCGGTTTATGCACCCGCCCTTGCCCGCCGTATCGCGCCCTTCGAACACCACGACCACGCGCGCGCTGCTGGCGGTCAGCCAATGTTGCAGCTTCATCAATTCCAGTTGCAGGGGTTTTAGCGCGTCCTTGTAATCCCCCTTGTTCATCCAGCGCGGATAGGGGTAGTCGCCTGCCAGCGTGTCGCGTTTGCGGGCGTCCTCGACCGCTTCGCGTATCGCCTTGGGCGCGCCGTTTTCAAGGAACTCGCTGACTTCGCCCGCGCGGGGCATTGGAATGACGGACATGGGCGCACCTTTCACTGGGTAAGACACCAGCAAATGCCGAACAGGCGCGATTGGCAAGAGGAGAGGATGGAGCGGGCGACGGGAATCGAACCCGTATCATCAGCTTGGAAGGCTGAGGTCTTACCATTACACAACGCCCGCGCTGTGCGTGTCGTTAGCGCAAGGGCTGCGCCGGGTCAAGGCATTGGGCTGCCCCCTGACAACTGGTGCCAAGGGGCAGACATTGTCAGTAGCGGTAATGTTCCGGCTTGAACGGGCCTTCGACCGTAACGCCAATATACTCGGCCTGTTCGGGCTTCAGTTCCGTCAGCTTCACGCCAATGCGGTCCAGATGCAGGCGCGCGACCTTCTCATCCAAGTGCTTGGGCAGCAGGTAAACGCCGGGCTGGTAGTCTTCGCCCTTGGTCCACAGTTCGATCTGCGCCAGAACCTGATTGGTGAAGGATGCGGACATCACGAAAGACGGGTGCCCCGTGGCGTTGCCAAGGTTCAGCAGGCGGCCTTGGGACAGCAGGATCATGCGGTTGCCAGAGGGCATCTCGATCATGTCCACCTGGTCCTTGATGTTGGTCCATTTGTGGTTTTTCAGGGCCGCGACCTGAATTTCATTGTCGAAATGGCCGATATTGCCGACAATAGCCATGTCCTTCATATCGCGCATATGCTCGATGCGGATCACGTCCCTGTTGCCGGTGGTGGTGATGAAGATGTCGGCGGTCGAAACCACGTCTTCCAGCGTCGTCACCTCGAACCCGTCCATTGCGGCTTGCAGCGCGCAAATGGGGTCGATTTCGGTCACTTTCACGCGGGCACCTGCGCCGCGCAAGCTGGCGGCGGAACCTTTGCCCACATCGCCATAGCCGCAGACCACGGCGACCTTGCCGGCCATCATCGTGTCGGTCGCGCGGCGGATACCGTCGACAAGGCTTTCCTTGCACCCATACTTGTTGTCGAATTTCGACTTGGTCACGCTGTCGTTGACGTTGATCGCAGGGAAGGGCAGTTGGCCCTGCTTGTGCAGGTCATACAGGCGGTGCACGCCGGTGGTGGTTTCTTCGGACACACCCTTGATCGCGTCGCGCGTTTTGGTGAACCAGCCGGGGCTTTGTTCCATGCGCTTCTTGATTTGCGCCTTGATGACGGCTTCTTCCTCGGATTGTGGCACGGGGATGATCTCTTCGCCCGCTTCGGCGCGCGCGCCCAGCAGCACATAGAGCGTGGCATCGCCGCCATCATCCAAGATCATATTCGCGCCTTCGGGGAACTGGAAGGAACGGTCAAGGTAATCCCAATGCTCTTCCAGCGTCTGGCCCTTTATGGCGAAAACCGGCGTGCCTCCTGCGGCAATGGCTGCCGCTGCGTGGTCCTGCGTGGAATAGATGTTGCAAGATGCCCAGCGCACATCCGCGCCCAGCGCGGTCAGGGTTTCGATCAGCACGGCAGTTTGGATCGTCATGTGCAACGACCCGACAATGCGCGCGCCGCTCAAAGGCTTGGCTGCGCCAAACTCTTCGCGCAGCGCCATCAGGCCCGGCATTTCGGTTTCGGCAATATCCAGTTCCTTGCGGCCAAATTCGGCCAGCGAGATATCGCGGACAATGTAGTCTTGCGCCATAAGCCCAAGCTCCTTGCATGAGGGAATGTCAAGTTTTGCTGCGACATAGCACCCAAGCCCCTGTCCGACAATAGCGCCCACCCTTTGCGCGAGATCACGCCACCTTGTCCGAGTTTCGAGTTGTCGGCCCATGCCCGATCTGCGACACTCCGATAAAAAGCAAAAGAATTTCCAGTATAGCGGTGGTTTGGGTGACCCTTGGAAAATCGGGTATAGCAATGCGCCCTGCATGCGGGGCCGGAACGGTTCTGGCGGTGATCTGTGCGCTGGCCAGCCCGGCGGCTGCGCTAGAGACATTCCAGTTTCGCCTTGTGGGTGATAATCCGGCGCTGGAGCAAAGCTTGCGGCGTGCATCGCTTATCGCGCAGGCCGATTCACAGGGCGTTGGTGACCCGCTGGAATTGTTTGCGACCGCACGCGCCGAATACGGGCGGTTGATCGGCGTGTTCTACGAGGCGGGCTATTACGCGCCGCAAATTTCTGTCCAGATCGACGGGCGCGAGGCGGCCGATATCTCGCCACTGGCGCCACCAGACCAGATTGGCGAAATCGCGATAACCATGGTTCCGGGTCCGGCCTTCGCTTTCGGGCGCGCGCAGATCGCGCCGCTGGCTGACGGAACAGAGCTTCCGGGCGATTTTGCCGCAGGTGAACCAGCGCGCAGCACCGTCATTCGCGCAGCCACCGCCACTGCGCTGGACCAATGGCGCGCGCAGGGCCACGCCAAGGCCGCGCCAACCGGGCAGACGATTACCGCCAACCATGGCGCGCAGGCGTTGGATGTCGCGATCACGCTTACCCCCGGGCCGCGCCTGCGCTTCGGGGCGCTGCGGCCAGAGGGGCAAAAAGCCGTGCGCGCGGACCGCATTGTCGAAATCGCGGGCCTGCCGACTGGAGAGGTGTTCAGCCCCGATGATGTGGATCGCGCCACCGAACGGTTGCGCGCCACCGGCACGTTTTCTTCTGTCGCCATGCGCCAGGCCGAAACGGCGAACCCCGACGGCACGCTCGACATTTCTGCCGCGGTGGTCGAAGCGCCGCCCCGCCGAATCGGGGCCGGGCTGGAGTATGACACCGAACGCGGCGTCAAGCTGAGCGGTTTCTGGCTGCACCGCAACCTGTTGGGCGGGGCCGAACGCTTCCGCATTGAAGGCATGATTGACGGGATCGGCGCAAATGTCGGTGGGCTGGATTATGCTCTGGAGTTGGATTTCACCCGCCCCGCGACCCTGACCCCCGACACCACCTTTACCATCGGGCTGGATCTGGAAACCGAATCCGAGGACGATTTCGACGCAAGCCGCATCCGGGCCGATGCGCTTTTGGTGCATCGCTACAGCGACAGGCTGACCTTTTCGGGCGGGCTGGGCTTGCTGGCAGAGCGCGCCGATTTCGGGCCGGGCCGAACCATTCGCCGCGACTACCAGTTGTTGCTGTTGCCGCTGGCCGCAACATGGGACCAGCGCGACGATCAGACCAACCCCAAACGCGGCCTGTATGCCAATGGCACAGTGACCCCGTTTTTCGGAACATCCGGCACCGGGGCCGGGGTGCAGGCCACTGCCGATCTGCGCGGTTATTACCCGATGGGCGATCGGCTGGTTCTGGCCGGACGCGCCCAATTCGGGATCGTGCAGGGCCCCGGTCTGGCCGATACCCCGCGCGATTTCTTGTTCTATTCGGGCGGGGGTGGCAGCGTGCGCGGCCAGCCCTATCGCAGCCTTGGTGTAACATCAGGCGGGGTCGATTCTGGCGGTCAGGGCTTTGCAGCGACCTCGCTGGAATTGCGGATGCGCGCGACCGAGGAACTGGGGATCGCCGCCTTTTTGGACGCAGGCTATGTGTCGGAAGGGGCATTTTCCGGCGCATCCGACTGGCATGCCGGGGCGGGTGTTGGGCTGCGCTACGATACCGTCATCGGCCCGCTGCGGCTGGATGTGGGTCTGCCGGTTGGCGGCAGCACCAGCAATGGCGCGCAGCTTTACCTTGGCATCGGGCAGGCATTCTGATGCGCAGATGGATTCTTGCCGCCTGCGCTGTTCTGGGGCTTAGCTTTGCCGCATTGGCCCAAGACGCCGTTGTGCCCGAAGCGGGCGAAAGCGATGTCGGCTTCCTAACGCGCATTTTGCAAAACAGCCTGTCCGATCGCGGGCGCGAGGTTCGTATCAGGGGCTTTGCCGGTGCGCTGTCATCGCGTGCAACCTTTGACGAGATGACCATCGCCGATGATGAAGGCGTGTGGCTGCGGATCAGCGATGCTGCCTTGCAATGGAACCGCGCGGCCTTGTTTCAGCGCCGGATCGAGATTTCCGAAATCTCTGCCGCGCGGGTCGAGGTGCTGCGCGCGCCAGTCGCTGCCCCGTCAGAGGAACTGGTGCCTATGCGTCGGTTCGAGCTGCCGGATTTGCCTGTGTCGGTGGAATTGGGCAGCCTGTCGCTGGCCGAAGTGTCGCTTGCGCCCGAATTGCTGGGCCAGCCCATCCGCGCCGGGGTGCGGGGACGGGCCGATCTGGCGGGTGGGGCAGGGTCTGCCAACCTGACGCTGGACCGGCTGGATGCGGTCGAGGGCCGCTTCGAACTGGACACCACCTTTTCCAACGAAACCCGCGAATTGTCGCTGGTGCTTGACACGACAGAGGCCCCCGGCGGCATAGCGGTGTCTAAGCTTGGCGTGCCGGGTCGCCCCTCTGCCCGGCTGCGGATTGCGGGCGATGGCCCGATAGAGGATTTCGCCGCCGATATCGAACTGGCGACCGATGACACACCGCGCGTTGAAGGCCGTTTCGCCCTGCAAACCGCGCAACCGGGTGTGCAACAGGCCGTGTCGCTGGACCTGAGCGGCGATCTGCGCCCCTTGCTGCAAGAGGCGTATCATCCGTTTTTCGGGGCGGAAAGCACCTTGCGCACCAATGCTCGGCGCTTCGATGACGGGCGGGTGTCGCTGGATACGTTGATGGTGCGCACCCAGACCCTGAATGTCGAAGGACGCGCCCGTATTGGCGCGAAGGGCCTGCCGGAACTGATTGACCTGCGCGGCACGCTGGCCGACCCCGAGGGCGGGCGCGTGCTTTTGCCTGTGGCGGGTGCCGATACCAGCGTGCAAAGCGCCTATCTGCAACTGGCTTTCGATGCCGAGCGCAGCGAAGACTGGGATCTGGTTCTGGACCTGACAGAGTTCGACAATGGCGATGTCTCTGTCGAGGCGCTGTTCGTCAACGGTTTGGGGCGGATCACGTCGCAGGCCTTTGGCGAAGATCGGGACACGGTCGATGCGCTTGTCGATTTCACCAGCATGGGTGTTTCGGCGCGCGATCCGAATCTGGCAGCGGCGCTGGGACGGTCGGTGACCGGGTCTGTGGCGCTTATCTGGCGTGATGGGCAGCCCTTCTTGTTGCCCGGTTTTCTGCTGGAAGGCCGCGATTACCTGCTGCAAGGCCGCGCGCGGTTGGATGATGGTGTCATCGACGGTGATATTCGCGCGGAATATACGGATATTGCGCGGCTATCGGGGCTGGCCGGGCGCGATCTGAGCGGCGCGTTGAGCGCCCGGCTTGACGGCAGATGGGGGCCAGAACGCGACCGCTTTGACCTGACCGCGCGGCTTGATGGCGAAGATCTGGGACTGGATCAGCCGCAGGCCGATGCGCTGTTGGCCGGGGCAAGCGCCATCACGCTGGATATGGGCGGAACCGATGGGCAGGTCACGCTGCGCGAGCTTCGCGCGCAGGCGCAGAACCTGACCATGGATGTGTCCGGGCAATTGGCGCAAGCCGGGCTGGACCTGTCGGGCCGTCTGGATTTTCCTGATCTTTCGGTGCTGGGTGCGCAATATGGTGGCCGGGTCATGGCCGATCTGGCGGTCTCTGGCCCGGTGGAACAAGCCGCGGTCACGCTAAGCGCCGACGCAAATGAGCTTGCGCTGGGCCAGCCGGACCTTGACCGCGCCTTGCGCGGCGACACGCGTCTGACACTGCTGGGCCAACGCAACGGCGCAGGGTTTGATCTGGCCGAGTTTCAGGTCGAAAACCGCGCCCTGACGGCACAGATGCAAGGGCGGGTCGATCCCGGCGCGTCGGTGCTGGATGGGCGCTTTGCGCTGCCCGATCTTGCTTTGGTCCGTCCGGGCTTTGGGGGCGCGGTCAGCGGCACTCTGGGCCTGTTAGAAGAGGGTGAGAGCCGCCGCCTGACGCTGGATGCAGAAACGCGCAACTTGGCCTTTGGCGGGCAGGCCACCGACCGCTTGCTGGCGGGGCGGCATGTAGTGCAAGCGCGCGCGCAGGTGACACCCGATGCGGTGCTGTTGGAACGCCTGTCTATTGATGGTCCGGCCTTGTTCGCGCGGGTTGCGGGGCAATTGCGCGACGGGCGCCCCGACCTGACGCTAGAGGCTCGGCTGGCCGATATGGACTATGTCGCGCCGGGCATTACCGGCGCGCTGTCGCTTGGCGGCACCGCGCGCGACACGGGCCGGGCCTATGCGCTGGACCTGTCCGCGAACGGCCCTGCCGGGTTGTCTGCGCGCGTCAATGGCAGCGTGACAAAAGCGCTTCAGGCCAATCTGGCCATTTCCGGCACCACAGATGTCGCGCTTATAAACCCGCGGATCGAACCGCGTTCGGTTAGGGGGCCAGCGCAGTTTGACATCGCCTTGCAAGGGCCGCTGGCGCTGTCCTCTGCCTCTGGCACGGCCACGCTGGACGGTGTTAGCGTGGTTGACCCGCGCAATGGGGTGCGCCTGTCGGATGTTCAGGCCCGCGCCGATCTGACGGGTGGGCAGGCGCAGATTGACCTGACGGGGCAATCCGCCCAAGGGGGCCGCCTTGCGCTGGGTGGTTCGATCAACCTTGCCCCGCCCTTAGACTCCAGCCTGCGGGCGCGGCTGGACGCGCTGCGCATTATTGACCCGCAATTGTTCGAAGCCACCGTGTCGGGCGATCTGGAAATTACCGGTCCGTTGGCGCGTGGCCCCGATCTGGGTGGGCGCTTGCGGCTGGACAGTATGGAACTGCGCATCCCGCGCGTGGGTCTGACCGGCCCGGCCTATGTTCCGCCGGGCATAGAACATCTGGGCGAATCCGGTGCTGCGCAAACCACACGCGCGCGCGCCGGGATATTTCAGGGCGAAACCAATGGCCGCCAGCGCAACCCGTCGCGGCTGGACCTGAGCATAGATGCCCCGAACCGCATTTTCATTCGTGGGCGCGGTCTGGATGCCGAACTGGGCGGCACATTGCGTCTGACCGGCACCACCGCTGATCTTATTCCCATTGGGCAGTTCAACCTTATACGGGGGCGGCTGGACCTGTTGGGCAACCGTTTCGCCCTGAACGAGGGCTTTGCCAGCCTTCAGGGCGATTTCATGCCTTTCGTGCGGCTGATCGCGTCTACAGAGCGCGAGGGCGTCAGTGCCCGCGTGGTGTTGCAAGGCCGCGCCAACGCGCCAGAGTTGCTATTCGAATCCAGCCCCGAACTGCCGCAAGAGGAAATCGTTTCGCTTCTGCTGTTCGGGCGCGGGTTTGAAACGCTCAGCCTGTTTCAGGCCGCGCAGCTTGCATCTTCGCTGGCCACGCTGTCGGGCCAGTCCGAGGGCATATTGGAAAAGCTGCGTCGCAATGTCGGGCTGGACGATCTGGATGTCCGCACCAATGAAGAGGGCGAGGCCACCGTCCGCGTGGGCCGCTACCTGACAGAAAACGTCTATACCGACCTAGAGGTGAACCCGCAGGGCGATAGCGAAGCGTCAATCAATATCGACCTGTCTCCGTCGCTGACGGCGCGGGGGCAGGTGGACAATGCCGGGCGCTCCAGCGTCGGGGTGTTCTTTGAACGTGACTATTAAGGAGGTGGGGATGCCCGTTGACCTGTCATCACTGCACGGCAAGGCGGTTCTGATAACTGGCGCCAGCCGGGGTATTGGGGCCGAAGCGGTGCGCGCCTTTGTCGGCGCCGGGGCGCAGGTTGGAATGGTTGCGCGGGACGGCGCTGCGCTGGACGACCTTGCCAAGGCAACCGGCGCGCTGCCGATCTCTTGCGACATGGCCAATTTCGAAGCCGTGTCGCAAGCGGTTGCCCGGATGCAGGACCAATTCGGCGGGTTGGATGTGTTGGTGAATAATGCGGGCGTTATCGACCCGATCGCACCGCTTGCCCAAGCCGATCCGGCAGAATTCGGTCGCCTGATCGACATTAACCTGAAAGGCGTGTTTCATGGCATGCGTGCGGCCTTGCCGGTTTTGCCGCAGGGCGGCACGATCATAACCGTGGGGTCTGGCGCGGCGTATAACCCGCTAGAGGGCTGGGGCGCCTATTGCAGCTCCAAGGCAGGCGCGTGGATGCTGACCCGCGTTGCCGCGGTGGAAGCGCCGCATCTGCGCATCCTAAGTCTGTCACCCGGCACTGTCGCCACCGATATGCAGCGCACCATCCGCGATAGCGGGATAAACCCGGTCAGCCAGTTGGATTGGGATGTGCATATCCCGCCCGAATGGCCCGCGCGTGCCCTGACGTGGATGTGCACCGCAGATGCCGATGCATGGGTCGGGCAGGAAGTGTCCTTGCGCGACGAAGCTATCCGCAAACGGTTGGGGCTGGTTGGATGATTTCACTCGATATGGCCAAGGGTTTGTGGACCATCACCCTGGACCGGCCCGACAAGGCCAATTCGCTGACCGCCGACATGCTGGAACAGTTATGCCAGATCACCGCGCGGGCTGATCTGCCCAATGCCATTATCCTGACTGGCGCGGGGCGGGTGTTCAGCGCCGGGGCCGATCTGGATGCCGCGCGCGCGGGGCTTGCGACATCGCCGCTATGGGAGCGGCTTTCAGGCCAGATCGCTGCCTTGCCCTGCCTGACCATCGCGGCGCTGAACGGCACGCTTGCGGGGGGCGCGTTTGGCATGGCCTTGGCCTGCGACATGCGGCTGGCAGTGCCAAGCGCGAAGTTTTTCTACCCGGTTATGAAACTGGGCTTTCTGCCGCAACCCTCGGACCCCGCGCGGCTGGCGGCCTTGGTCGGCCCGGCGCGTGCCAAGATGATCCTGATGGCGGGTGTCAAGGCTGATGCGGACGACGCCCTGCGCTGGGGCCTGATCGACCGGATCACTGCGCCTGGAACGCTGCTGGACGGCGCCCGCGCGCTTGCTGCCGATGCCTGCGCCGCCGCGCCCGACCATGTCGCCGCAATTAAGCGCCTTGTGGCGGCTGAATAGGCTAGGCGCGCAGAAGATTTGCCGCTAAAACCTGCATCATGCGTCGCTGTTTTGCCCTTGTAACCCCTTTTGCGCTGGCTCTTGTGCTGGCCTTTGGGTCGGTTGGGTTCGCGTCCTCTCACCATAGCGGGGCGGGGGCGGATAAATATGTCATCTGCACCGGCTACGGGCTTGTCACCATCACGGTTGATGAGAACGGCAACCGCGTGGCCGAAGGCGTGCCTTGCCCGGACAGCATGGCGCTGTCGGCGGCTTTGCCGGTCTCTGCGCCAAGTGTTGCCTTCATGCGCTTGTCAGTGGCGCGGATTGGTGTCCATTCGGGGCCTGTGCGGGCCCGCGCCCAGACCAGTGACGCGTGGCGTGATGCGCGCGCACCGCCTGCGCTTGTTTTTGCCTGACCTGACGAAATCAACGCAAAAACAAGGATATGATATGACACGTTTTGCATTCGTGGCGGCAACTGCTGCCCTGTTCGCGCTGCCTGCTGCGGCAGAAATTACCATCAACGATGCCTATGCGCGTGTGGCTTCGCCCATGGCGCAATCGGGCGCGGCCTTTATGGGCATTCAGAACAGCGGCGCGGAAAATGACCGGCTGCTCTCGGCACGCTCTGACGTGGCCCAGCGGGTAGAGTTGCACACCCATATCGCCGATGGCGATGTGATGCGCATGGTCGAGGTTGAGGAAGGTTTCGAGATTCCCGCCGGTGATACCCATATGCTGGAACGTGGCGGCCATCATGTCATGTTCATGGGCCTGAACCGCAAACTGGCCCATGGTGATGAAGTTGCCGTAACGCTGGTTTTCGAGAACGCCGGCGAGATGGATGTCATCATCCCGGTTGATCTGGAACGCAATGACGTAACCGGAGAGATGGGCGGCAAGGCGATGGACCACGGCCATAACCATGACCATGGCCATAAGCACTAATATTCAGGGGGCGCGGGGGTAGCCCTGCGCCCGCTTTCTTGGGGGTAAAATGCGCGTTTTGTTCGTGTGCCTTGGCAATATCTGTCGCTCGCCTTCTGCCCATGCAGTGCTGCGCGCCAAGACGCAGCATTTGGGGTGGACCGTGGACAGCGCGGGCACTGGCGGTTGGCATGTCGGCGACCCGCCAGACCCCCGCGCGGTGACAGAGGCAGAGGCGCGCGGCTACCCGATGGCCGACCTGCGCGCGCGGCAATTCAGCCGCGCAGATTTTGATCAGTTCGACCTGATCCTTGCCATGGACCGCAGCAACCTGCGCGACATCATGGCTTTGCGCCCGGATGGTGCCACAGCCACTGTGGCGCTGTTTCTGGACCACGCCCTAGGCACAAACCGCGACATTCCCGACCCGTATTATACGGGCGGGTTTGCGGAGGTTTTCCAGATGATAGAAACCGGGGCAGAGGCGTTGGTCAGGCGCGGGGCCTGACCGGACACAGGCTTAGCGCCCGGCGCAATACTGTTCAGCCCGTTCCCCGAAAGCGCGGTAGCGCTCCCAGAAAGCGTTGTCGCGCACGGTTTTCGACATCCGGACGCGCTGGGCTTCATCAGGGTCTGAAAAAAAGCGCGCGGCGCGGCGCTGTTCAGAGCGCGTGAGAGTGCTTTGCGCGACGCTGTCGATACAGCGGCACAGCGCCCATGTGGCCTGAGAGCGATCTGACCGCACACATGCGTTTTCGATTGGCCCTGCAAGCGCACCCTGCGGCCCGACAAGGAAAACCCCCATCACCGCGGCGGAAAGAAATTGTTTCATGTTACCTCTGCCGATGTTCTACCACGCGCTGCCGCCGATACTGCTGATCGGTAAATTAACTGACAACGCTGACTGCCTGAGGTATAATCTTACCAGAAACGGCCTGGTTTTCCATTGAAAAACCGAGCCTTGGGCATTCTGCCGCGCCTTGGCCAGATATCGGTGCAGGACTGGCCCGCCCCACCAGCCCTAGCTGTTGGACCCGCCCGATAGCGCCGGATCATCCGCCGAAATTTCGACCGCCGTGATGAACACCGCCCCCAGAATGGCGAATCGTCCTTGCAAGACCGCCCCCGGCGCGAAGCCTGCAACTTCTGTTGTCAACTCTGCGGTGAAACGGTGCTGGGGCAGGTCCACCGTCAGGGTCAGGTCCTGAAAGCCCAGCATCTGGCGGCTGACCGTGTATTGCGCTTTGTAGACGGCTTCTTTCGCGCTGAAGACCAGCTTGGCGAAATGCCCGCGCTGAGACGGGCCAAGACTGGCCAGCCAGCGCATCTCTGCCATGGTGCAAATCTCGGGCCAAAGCGCGGGTTCCAGCGCCGCGGCCATTTCAATGTCCAGCCCCAAGGCGCGGATTTCGGGCGCGTCGGTGACCACGGCCATGCAATCGCGCGCGGTGTGACTGATTGACCCGGTCAACCCGCGTGGCCAGACCGGCGCGCGGTCTTCGCCTTGCAGCACTGGGCGCGGCGGGTGGCCCAGCAAGCCCATCGCCTCGCGCGCGGCGGCACGGCCTGCGCCGAATTCGCGAGCGCGCACGGGGCGAACCTGTTCCACGGCCAACACTTCGTCCCCGATCAGCCGGGGCATGGGCGCGGTCGGATCTGCCCAAGCCATCGCAACACGATCGCTGAACAGGGGCCGGGCGAATTCCGAAAAGGAAAACCGTTGCTGGATCATTTCGAACCTGTCCGTTTGTCGCGCATGGCGCGGCGGCGTGCCATGGCATCCATGCGGTCCGGCGGCGGTGCTGTATTGGACACCGGATGCAGCGGTGGCATAGCGGCCGGGGCGGCGGGGCGTTGCTTGGCGTCCAGATGGCGCGCCAGATCGCCCAGCACCGGGAAGCGGAAAATGTCGGTAATCGACAGGCCCGGCAGGTTCAGCCGCGCGCGCAATTCCCGGTGCGTCTGCACCGCCAGCAGCGAATGGCCGCCAAGGTTGAAGAAATTGTCCGACGCTTGCACCCGCGCCACGCCCAGCACGTCTTGCCAGACTTGGGCAATCATTGCCTGCGTGCCTTCGCTGGCGGGGGCATGTGCCACCGGTTGCGCGGCAGGTGCGGCCTGCGCGGGGGCGGGCAGCGCCTTGCGGTCAATCTTTTTGTTCGGGGTCAGCGGCAGGCTGGCCATGGGCACGAAATGCGATGGCAGCATATGCGCGGTCAGCCGCCCGGCCAGCGCCGCGCGCAATTCGCCCGTGGGTGTGCCGGTGTAATAGGCCACCAGCCGCACATCGCCGGGGATGTCCTCGCGCGCGATGACCACGGCGGCGGTGATGCCGGGCTGCGCTTCCAGCGCGGCCTCGATCTCTCCCAGTTCAATGCGGTGGCCGCGCAGCTTGACCTGATTGTCCACCCGGCCAAGAAAGTCGATGCCCCCTGCCGGGTTGCGGCGCACCAGATCGCCCGTGCGGTATAGCCGCCCCGGCCCGAATGGGTTGGGGATGAAGCGTTCGGCGGTCAGCTCGGCGCGGTTCCAATAGCCGCGCGTCACGCCGTCGCCGCCGATATACAACTCGCCCTCGGCCCCAAGCGGTGCGGGGTGTTGCGCAGAGTCCAGCACATGCAGCGTGGTGTTGGCAATCGGCGCGCCAATACCGACCACACCCGCGCCACCGCGCGATTCGGTGGTCGAGGACCAGATCGTCGTTTCAGTCGGGCCATACATATTGCGCACAGGCTGGCCGGTCAGCGCGGTCAGGTCTTGCGCCAAGGCCCCCGGCAAGGCTTCGCCGCCGACCAGCACATTCTGCACCGTGGCCAAGGCCGCGCGCGCCTCGTCGCTTAGGCACAGCATACGGGCCATTGACGGCGTGCATTGCAGATGCGTGACCTTGTGGCGCAGGATCTGCGCGGCCAGCGAGAAATCATCATCCGGCAATTGCAGACCGGCATTGGACCGCTTCACCACTTCGGCCAGCGGATAGAGGCCCTCCAACACCTGTTCGGTGGCAATGCCATAGTCGATCAGGCAGGCGACTTCGTTCACGCCGATGGCTTTCAACTGCTCGACCCGTTCAAGGCAATCTTCGACCGTGCCGAACAGGCCCGAATCCTCGAAATAGCGGTTGAAGGCGTAATCCAGAATGCCCTCGACCTCGTCCTCGGACAGGGTGGACAGGTCAATATCCATCGGGTTCTTGGCACCCTCGGGCCGCTTGAAAGCCGGAAACGCCCAAGCATATTGCTTGACCAACCCCGCCGCCGCCAGCAGGTAGCTTTTCATCGGGCCGCGCGCCACTTCGCGGGCATGGTCGCGGTCGCGTGCCACGAACGTGTGCAGCATCAGCGTGACGGTGAACTTGGCCGGGTCGTGCCCGGCTTCGCGCAGCCCGTCATGGTAGATCTTGATCTTGCCCGCGACCTCATCAATCGACTGGCCCAGCAAGTGGGTCAGCACATGCGCGCCCAAAAGCCCGGCTTCGCGCCATGTGTCGGGGTTGCCCGCCGTGGTCAGCCAGATGTTCAATTCGTCCGAGACGGGGCGCGGCAGCGTCTGGATCGGGACCATGCCATCGCCCTTGTCGAACTCCACCGCCTCGCCGCGCCACAGTTTGCGCAGGGTGTCCAGTGTTTCGAACATGGCCGGCTTGTTGTGGGGCGGGCGGTTTTCGGGCTTGATGACGAAATCGACCGGGTGCCAGCCCGACGCAATGCCCAGCCCGGTGCGCCCATTGGTCAGGTTGTCGATCATGGCCCATTCTTCGGCAATGCGGATGGGCGAATGCAGCGGCGCCACGCAAGAGCCTGCGCGCACGGCGATATTCTTGGTCACCGCCGCTACCGCCGCGCCGGACACCGACGGGTTGGCGAAGGGGCCGCCAAAAGCGTGGAAATGGCGTTCCGGCGTCCAGACCGCGCAGAAGCCGTGGGTGTCGGCGAATTTCGCGCCTTCCAGCAGCAGGTGGTATTTCTGCGGGCCTTGGCCATCGTCATTGCCCCAATACATGAGGCTGAAATCCATATGCCCATCAGAGACGCGCACCGGGCCTTTGGCCACCATGGCGCGATCCTCGTCGCCCATCAGCACAACCTTGAAACCGCGCGCCAGTGTCCAGAACAGTTCCAGCACCGAAATGTCAAAGCTGAGCGAGGTGACCGCCAGCCACACGCCGGGCGGGTCATGGCGGATGCAGTCATCCATACCGGCAAAGAAATTGGCGACATTGCCATGTTCGACCATCACCCCCTTGGGCGTGCCGGTAGAGCCTGACGTATAGATCAGATAGGCCAGATTGTCGGGCGTGACCGCGCTATCGGGGTTGGTCTGGGGTGCGCTGGCCAGCCGTGTGTCGGTGTCCAGTTGCAGCAATCCCGCCGTATGGTCGGGCAGCACATCCAGCAGCGTGTGTTCGGTCACGACAATCGGCGCACGCGAATCGCTTAGGTAATGCGCCAGTCGGTCGGCGGGGTAGGCCGGGTCCAGCGGCACATAGGCCCCGCCCGCTTTCAAAATGCCCAAAGCGCCGATCAGCAGGTTCGGCCCGCGTTTGGCGCATAGTGCGACCGGCGTGTCGGGGCGCAGGCCCATGCCCAGCAGCACATGTGCCACACGGTTGGCGCGGGCGTTCAGCTCGGCATAGGTCAGGCTATGTGCTTCAAACGCCAAGGCTTCGGCATCGGGGGTTTTGGCCACCTGCGCTTCGAACGCGTGGTGAATGCAGATGCGGTCATAGGGCCGCGCGCTGTCATCCTTTGGGGTTTTTGGTGCTTCAATCTGCCCTACCAGCGGCAGATCGGCAAGCGTCGGCGCCAGCGTTTCGATCTGCGCGCACAGCGCTTCGGCCTGTTCGACCGACAGGCAAGCCGGGTCAAACCGCAGGCAGGGGCCGGACAGGTCCAGCACCAAAGCGGCCTCGGTCGGGGTGCCATCGGTCACGGCCAATTCCGGTGGCGCGATGGGGCCAAGGGCCGGGTCGCGCGCGGGCAGGTCACGCGCCAGCGCGGGGGCGCGGGCGCTGCGGTTGATCTGTGCCGCAAGGTCGGTCAGCGGGCCAGTGTCATCCATGCGGATCGACAGCGGCACCCAGCCCAGCAGGAAATCGGGCGCTTGGGCGGCCAGATCGGCACCCGCGCGGGTAACATGCGCCACGCGCAGGCTGTCGCGCCCAAATTGCGCGGCCAAAGCGCCGGCAAAGGCTGCAATCAATTGCGGGGTGCTGGCGTCGCCACGGGAAAGCGCCAACAGGTCCGACGGTGTGCCGCGCCCAAGGCCCAGATCCGGTGCCGCGCGCAGCGCGTCGCGATAGTCCAGTTCGGCACCTGCAATTCTCTGCAACACGTCCTGCAAGCGGGTCTCTGGGGCGGCAATCGTATCGTCCACCGCCACAAGGGCTGCGGGCATCAGCGGTTGCCCCTGCTGGCAGGTCAAGGCGGACAGGCGCAGCGCCCCATCGGCAAAAGCAACGGTTAGGCTGTCCTCGGTCACGTCCAGAACTGTGCCGGGGGCGGCCTGGCCCTCGACCGCTTCGGCATGGCCCACGCAAATGACCGTGTCACGCAAGCGCAGCTTGGGTGTGGTCAGCGGGTTCCAGTAGGGGCCATGATCCATGGCGCGGACAAGGCGCTGAATAGCGCCGACGGTCTGTTGCGGGTCGATCTGGCCGCCAAGCGCGGGACGATCGGCACGGGCATGGACCGAGCGCGCGGTCATGTCCTGCGGCTGGTGGTCAAGGTTTCCGGATTCAACCATGTCCAGAACCCGCGAAAAACTGTCCAGACCGGCGCTGAAGCATTTGGTGTTCAGCGTCAGCGCCGTGTCGTCCGGCGTGATGTCGAAATCGGCGCGCACCAGCACATCGCCGGTATCGACCCCGTCTTCCATGATATGCCATGCAATGCCGTGGCGGGGCTCGCCCTGTAGCAGCGCCCAGACCGGCGCGTTCAGCCCGGCATGGCGCGGCAAGGGGCCATCGTGAAAGTTGATCGCGCCTTGCGCGGGCAGGGCCAGCACGTCGCGCCCCAGCATCCGCAACCCGGCCACGTTGAACAGCCAATCCACCGACAGCCCGGCCAGCCGCGCGGCCAGCCCCGCACCGGGGGCCAGCACGGTCACGCCCGCGCGCTTGGCCCAATCGGCCACGCGCGGATTGTCGGTCACGACCGCGGAAAGCGAATGCCCACGGGCCAATAGCTGCGCGCCGCATTCTGCGGTCAGCGTTTCGTCACCAATCAGGATGCTGTCAAATGTCATACCAAACCCCTATCGGGCCGCTTTGCGTGCCCCTTTACTGCCCCGAGAGGCCGTCGCGCCCGGCATCAGGTTACGCCATGAATGTGCCAGCAGATCGCGCAGAAAATATGGCGCAATGCGATCTTCTTTGCGTTCGACAACGCGGCGCAGGGTCCAGATGGCGGCCCCGGCCAGGTAGGCCAGCGTGGTCAGCGCGGCATAGCCGCGCCCGCCGCGCTTGGTGAAATACAGCCAGCGCGAGTCGAACCAGTAGGCGGGTTTGCGGGCGTTTTGCGTAACCCCGGTAGAGGCCCCGCCCACATGCACAACCCGGCTTTGCGGCAGATACATGCCGTGCCACCCCGCATCGGCAATGCGGTGGCACAGGTCGGTTTCTTCGAAATACAAAAAGAAATCCTCGTCGAACAGGCCGATCTGGTCCAGCGTTGCCTGCCGAAACATCACGCTGGCCCCCGCGCACCAATCCACCCGCGTGGGCGCGTCCGGCACGCCCATGGGCACGATATGGTTACGCAACAGTTTCGAGATGATGCCGGTATGTGCCGCTGTCTCGAATTCGGACCGCGCCGAATGAAAGCGAAACGCGGTCACATGGTCGCCCCCATCCTCGCCAGCAATACGGCTGCCCACGAAACCGCAATCCGGGTTCGCCACAAGATAATCGCGCAATGTAGCGATGGCGTCGGGTTCCGGGAAAGCGTCGGAGTTCAGCAGGTAGATGAAATCCGGTGCTGTGCCATCCGACAGCCCGGCGCGAATGCCCACGTTGTTGCCCGCGCCAAAGCCACCATTATGGCCCGACTGGATCAGGCGGGTCCGGTCCCAGCCCAGGATGCCCGCGCGCAACATATCTTCCGACCCGTCGCCGCTATCATTATCGACGATGACGATCTCTCCGGGCACATCGGCCATGGCAGTTTGCGCGGCCTGCGCGGCGCGCAAGGTCATGTCGGCGGTGCGGTAGTTCAGGATCACCGTCAGAACACGTGTGCTCATTCCGCTGCCTCCGAACAGCAGGGCAGGTCGGGCAGCAGGGCTTGCAGCTTGGCCGCCAGAACCCTCACATTGGGTTCGAGCACCATGCTGTCATGGTTGCCGGGCACTTCATACACTTCCAGCGCCGGGGCGTAGCGCGTCCACTCATTGTCGTGGAACACATATTCGCGTTCGCGGCTGACCCATTTGCCGCCCGTGACCTTCCAATGCTTGTCCAGCGGCGGGCGGAACAGCACAAGGCGACCGTTCCATGGCTGCAACGGATAGTCGGCGACCGCGCGGCGGAACGCGGCTTCGATCGCGGCATTGTGGAACGCATCCGCGGCATCGGTTGCCGGGCCGTCAGCCAGTTTCTGCTTCCATGCAGTGCGCGATTGCCACCATTCCGCCAGATAGGCCGGGCCTTTGCGTTTCAGTTCTGCCAGTTTGATAAGCGCGCGGTCCGGCGCGGTCAGCTTTGGGCGCACCGGAAGCGGCGTGTCCAGCATGACCACCATTTCGACCGTTTCCCCAGCGGCTTCCAACTGGCGGGCCATTTCATAGGCGGTAATCCCGCCGCCAGAGAAGCCCCCAAGAGTATAGGGCCCCTGCGGTTGCACCTGCCGGATCTCGGCGATGTAATCGGCGGCGGCATCCTCTATGCGGTCATGCGGGGCCTCTCCGCCGAACAGCCCGCGCGCTTGCAGCCCGTAAAAGGGCCGGTCGCGGCCTGCCAGCGTGGCCAGGTGGCGCAGGTTCAGCACATTGCCGAACATGCCGGCCACAAGGAAGAAGGGCGGCTTCGACCCGCCTTCGCCGTCATGCATGGGCACAAGGTGCTTGAAGCGGCGGCGCTTGGGCAGTTGCACCACGTTGTCGCCGCCCGTCTCTGCCAGGCTGGCGCCGGTCTGTTCCGCGATCATGGCGGCACAGGCGGCGATTGTCGGCGCTTCGAACAGCACAGAGATGGGGAAATCCACGCCGTAAGCTTTCTTGACCTGCGCAAATAGCCGCACCGCGATCAGCGAATGCCCGCCAAGGTCGAAGAAACTGTCTTCAACCCCGATCTGGTCAATCCCCAGCAGGTTTTGCCACATGCCGGTCAGCGTGCGTTCCACATCGTTGCGCGGGGCGATGTAATCGGTCCCAAGGTCGGGGCGTTCGAACCCGCCTTCCGGCGTTGGCGTGCTGGCCTCTGCCGCGACCTGCGCGATCAGCGCTTTGGGGTCGATGGACGACACGACAATCGGTGACACGCCCAGCGCCAATGCGCGCAAGAATGCCTCTGCCCCTTCGGAGCGGGTGATGCCCAGTGCCAGCATGTCGCGCAGCCGTTCTTCGGCGGGTGACAGCGTAGCATTGCGTTGCCCGTCATGCTGCACCTCTGCGGCGCGAATGGGGGGCGCATCGGCAAAGCTGCCCTGTTGCAGCCGCTTGATGGTAAAGCGCGTGATCTCAGCCAGAACCGCGCCCTCGGGCGTGGCCAGAATGATGTCGAAACTGGCAAAGCCGGGGTCGCTATCGCCGCGCAGCCGGGCATGGCTGACGATGTGCTGCGGCAGGTCGGCCCAGACACGCACCGCGCCATAAGACACCGGCACCCACAGATTTGCACCGCCATAGCCGGGGATCAGCCCCATGGCCCAGCCGGTGGCAAGGTCCAAAAGCGCAGGGTGCAGAATGTGGCCTGCCTCCAGATCATCCGTGAACGCATCGGGCAGGGCCAGATGCGCCAAGCCCTCGCCCTCACCATAGGCGGTGCGGTTCAGCACCCGCCAGCGCGGGCCAAAGGCCAGATGCGCTTCCTGCGGGCTGGACAGGCCCGTGCCTTCGGTTACGTCGGGGCAGCGCGCCGCAATGGCGGCAGGGTCAATCGCGGTTGGGCGTGCGGCGCTGTCCAGAAGCGCGATCTGTGCTTGCGCGTTCAGCACATAGCCTTCGGACCCGCCTTGCATGACATCGGACCGCAAGGTGAAATCATACCCTTCAGGCGTGCGGGCCAGCGTGGCGCGCAGCTTGCGCGCGCCGCCATCTGGCACGGTCAGCGCGCGGAAAAAGTAGAAATCGCGCAGCTCGAACGGTGCGGTTTCGCCTTGGGCCCGCAGGGCTTGCGCTGCCATATCCAGATAGCCCGTGCCGGGCAGAATGGCCGCGCCGTCGCGCGTGCGGTGCTGGTCCACGATCCAGTGATCGGACCGCAGACCCAGCGTCAGGCGACGGTTGCCTGCCGGGTCGAACCCGATGTCATCATACAGCGGTTGTGCGCAGGGGCTGGCGGGTGTGCTGGGCGTCTGGCCCAGACGGGTCGCCATGGCATCTGCGGCCATGCCTGCCTCTGCCCAGATCCCCCAATCCAGCGCGATCACGCGGGTCGCAGCGCCCACGCGCGACCGGGCGAAGGCGTTCAGGCATTCGTTGGCGGCGACATAATCCACCTGCCCGACCGGTGCGGTCAGGGTAGAGCTGGATGAAAACAGCACCATCACCGCCAAGCAGCCATCGGGCAACAGGCTGTCAAGCACACGCAACCCGTGTAGTTTGGGCGCGAACACCTCTTCCACATCGCCGGTGGATTTGGCCAGAATCGGGGCATCGGCCATATGGCCTGCGGCATGGATCAGGCCGTAAGGCGCGCCATGCGCTTTTGTGGCGGCATCCAGCGCGTCGCGCATCTGGTCAATGTTGCACACATCCGCACCCGCGACATGGACCTGCCCGCCCAAGGCTTCCAGCCGTTCGACCGCCAGAATGCGCCGGGTCGTGGGATCTGCCGGGCCACGGTTGGCCTGCCATGCGGCCCAATCGGCGCGGTCGGGCAGAGGGGTGCGGGCGATCAGGGTGATCTTTGCCGCGAAGCGTTTGATAAGGTCTTCGGCCAGTGACAGCCCAATGCCGCCAAAGCCGCCGGTAATAACCCAATGTGCGCCATCGGGCATGTCGGGCAGGGCTTCGGGCAATGGCGCTGGGCGCAGAACCTGCCCGTAGCGTTTGCCCGCGCGCAGCAGCGCCGTGCCATTGGCCGGGACCGCACACAGCTCTTCCAGCAGCGCCTCTGGCGTGGCGGTGGTGTCAATATCCAGCGTCGCGCAGGTCAGGCCCGCAATCTCGCGCGGGGCAACGCGGGCGGGACCGGCGATCATGGCCTTTTCCGGGTAGCGCAGGGCCTCGCCGTCCAACGCTTGCGCGCCGTTGGTGAAGACGACCATATGCACCGGCTGCGGCAAGGTTTCGCTTTGCATGGCCTGGGCCAGGAACATCAGCGCGTAAAAGCCCTGTTCGATATTGCGGTGCAGGAAGCTGGAACCGGGGCGGAAGCGTTCCTTCCCCGTGACCAACCAGAAATGCGCGATCCGCGTGGGCGCGGTGCCGCTGGCGATCAGATCGGCCAGCAGGCGGGCATAGGCCTCGCGCCCATGTTCGGGGGCGATGGTGAAGGATGTATCGGATTTGCGCGCATAGGTATCGCCCGCGCGCACTTCGATCACCTTGTGACCGGCGCGGCGCAGGCGGTCCATGACCGGGGCGGCGGTGCCGTCCTCATCGGCAAAGACCAGCCATGTCTGCGGGTCGCTGCGCAGATCGGTGGTCACGTCAATTTCGCAATCGGCATAGGCCGGTTTCCACGCGATTTTCGTGCCCCATTGGGAAATATCGTCGATGCGTTCCAAGGCGGGCGCCGAATCCACGGTGGTTTGGCCCGGTTCGATGAAATACCGCGCGCGTTGAAAGGCATAGGTCGGCAGTTCCACCCGGTGGCGTTTGGCGTCGCCCCAGATTTGCGCCCAGTCGAACGTGCCGCCCAAGGCCCAGATGCGCGCCAGAACGCCCAGATGATACAGGTCATCTGCAATTTCTTCGTCTGGGTGGCGCAGGGCGGCCAGCACTTGCTGGCCCGGCACCGCGCCATGCATCCGGGCAAGCGACGACAGCGCCTTGCCCGGCCCCATTTCAAGATAAATGCAGTTCGGGGTCTGGCTAAGCGTGCCGATGCAATCGGCAAAGCGCACGGTATTGCGCAGGTGCTGAACCCAGTATTCGGGGTTCGTGGCCTCTGCATCGGTCAGCAGATTACCGGTCAGGTTGCTGACAATCGGCAAGCGCGGCGCGTGCAGCGAGATGGCGCGCAGGTAATCGCCGAATGCGCCCAGAATGGGTTCCAGCATCCGGCTATGCGCGGCAATGTCGATGGCGATGCGGTTCGCCTCGACCTCATCCGCCGCCAGCTTGGCCTGAAGCCGGTCGAGCGCGGCTTGCGGGCCGGACACCACCGTCAGTTCCGGCGCATTGACCGATGCGATATCGTGGTCGTCGTCCAGATAGGGGCGCAGCGCGTCCAGCGACAAGGGCACCGACAACATGCCGCCCGCAGGCACCGTGTCGAACAATTGCCCACGCAGCTGGACAAGGCCGATGCAGTCTTCGAACGACATGACACCGGCTAGACAGGCGGCGGTGTTTTCGCCCATGGAATGGCCGACCAGAACCTGCGGTTCTACCCCCCAGCCCATGAACATCTGCGCCAGCGCGTATTCGGTTATCATGATAAGCGGCAGTTGCACCGATGGCTTGGTAAGCTGGGCATTCGCCGCCGCTTCCTGCCCCGGCTCTGGCAGCCACAAGGCGCGCAGGTCGTAATCCAGCTTGGGTTGCAGATGCGCTAGGCCCCGGTCCATCCATTCGGCAAAGACTGGCTCTGTTTCATAAAGCTCGCGCGCCATGCCCGCATATTGCGCGCCGCCGCCGGGGAACATGAAACACATGTCGGGCCGGTCGAGTGCTGTATGGGTGAACACCCGGCGCGGGTGGTCTTGGTCCAGCAGGTCGGCGGCTTCGGCATGGGTTTCGGCCACGACCACGCGGCGCTGGTCCAGCGCGGTGCGCCCTTCCTTCAGGGTAAAGGCGACATCGGCCAAGGGCTGATCGGGATGCGCGCGCAGATGCGCGGCCAGCCGCGTGGCATTGGCCGAAAGCGCGGTTTTGGATTTGGCCGACAATGTCAGAATTTGGAAGGGCCAGTCGCTGTCATCCGACGGGCCGCGCGCGGGCGCTTCTTCCAGCACCACATGCGCATTGGTGCCCCCCACGCCAAGGCTGTTGACCCCCGCCCGCAAGGGGCCATCCACCTGCCACGGGGTAAGCGTGTTATTCACGATGAAGGGCGAATGGTCGAAATCAATTGCGGGGTTCGGGGCTTCATACCCTAGCGAGGGCGGCAATTCACGGTGGTGCAGCGCCGATGCCACCTTGATCAGGCTGGCCACGCCTGCCGCCGTGTCCAGATGGCCGATATTGGTTTTCACAGACCCGATGCGGCAAAACCCGGTCTTGTCGCTGGCAAAGGCTTGCGTCAGCGCCGCGACCTCTATCGGGTCGCCCAAATAGGTGCCGGTGCCGTGGCATTCGACATAGGAAATGCTGTCGGATGGCACACCTGCGATCTGGTGGGCGTCGGAAATTGCCTGCGCCTGCCCTTCGACAGACGGGGCCAGATACCCCGCCTTTTGCGCGCCATCATTGTTGATGGCGGTGCCCTTGATGACAGCAATGATCCGGTCGCCATCGGCCACGGCATCGGCCAGCCGCCGCAGCACCACAGCGCCCGCGCCCGACCCGAACACCGTGCCTTGCGCCCGATGGTCGAACGCGTGGCATTCCCCATCGGGCGAAAGTATTTCGTTTTCCTTGTATAGATAGCCGCGCCCTTGCGGCAGCTCGATCGTGACACCGCCTGCCAGCGCCATGTCGCATTCGCCTGTCAGCAGCGCATTGACCGCGTAATGCACCGCCACGAGCGAGGTCGAGCAGGCCGTCTGCACGTTCACCGACGGCCCGTGCAGGTCCAGAATGTGGCTGACGCGGGTGGTCAGGAAATCCTTGTCATTGCCGGTATGGCGCAGCAGGAACATGCCCACGTCATCGACCAGATGCGGGTTGGAGCAGATGTTGAAATAGAAATAACTGCCCATGCCGCAGCCGGAAAACACGCCGACCGTGCCCTTTTCGCCGCGTGGCGGGTGGCCGGCATTCTCGAACGCTTCCCAAGCCACTTCCAGGAACTGGCGGTGCTGGGGGTCAAGAATTGCCGCTTCTTTCGGGGAAAAGCCGAACAGGTCGGGGTCGAAATCGGCAAACCCGTCCAGCGGCGCAGCGAATGGCACATAATTGGGCTTGCGCAGCATGGCAGCGGATTCGCCTGCATCCAGCAGTTCTTGCTCGGACAGCCGCCGGATCGCAGACCGACCGGAACGCAGATTGTCCCAGAATTCCGACACCGACGCGGCGCCGGGCAAATGCGCGGCCATGCCGATGATTGCAATGTCATTCTCGTTGGAAATCTGCTCGTTACTCATGACACTTGGTCCTGTTCGGAATGAAAACGGCCCGCGACGTTGCGGGGTTGTGCGGTGGTCAAAAGGGTTCGTCGGGTGCTGGACATGCGCAGCTTGTCAAGCCGCGCGGCCCGGCTGCGGCTGCTTTGCAGTTCGGCATGGCCCAGCAGCGCGCCGGCGACCAGCCATGTAAACGGAATAAGCGTGGCGTTTGGCAAAAGGTCGACAAGGTTTGCGCCAAGGATCAGCGCCAACAGTCCGACCTGCGCCGGGATCTGCGCGTTCGGCACCTGCCGATACCGCCACCACAGCGCAAGAAGTGGCAGGCATAGCAATCCGAAGGTGGCGATATAGCCAAGCCACCCGGCTTGCCCGATGGTTATGATCCATTGACCATCGGAAATGGTCAGTGCCTCGCCCGTTTCGGGATCGTAGACCAGGTTACGGCCCCACGCGCCCCAGCCGAATAGCGGTTTGTCGGCGGCGCGTTCCAGCAACATGTCTTCATTCATGAACCGATAGCCAAGCGATTCGGCGCGATCCTCGGAAATACCGGCCACGAAACGGACCATGGCATCGGCAGGCACAATGCCCGACCCGCGCAGCAGTGGATAGGCAAGCGCCGTCAAGGCCATCAGCGCCGAGACGCGCAATTGCATGCGTGGCCCGAAGAACAGCACCAGCGGGGCCACGACCAGCGCCAAGACCCAAGGGCCGACGCTGCGGCACAGCACCAGCATAAGCCCCAGCCAGACCGCGATCATCACCGCGCGGGTGCGTTCCGCGGCATCGGCTTGGCGCGCCTGTAACAGGGCCGATGCGAAACACATCATGGCAAAGAACGCGACCCACAGGCCATGCGGCATGAACACATATGGGCGGAAGCCGCCAAACCGGATGGCTTGTGCGTAATCATGCTGGATGAAGCCATACACCATGCGGTGCAGTTCCGGCCCGATGGCGTTTTCGACCACGATGGGCAGCGAATAGATCAGCCCTGCGACCACCAGCGCGCGCGGCAGCTCCGCCAAGGCACGCTCATGCGCCAGCAGGCTGCGTGCAAGGAAAAACGGCAGCATGAAGATAATCTGCGCCGCCACAACCGACAACGAATCGTACACCCGCAATCCCGGAATGGTGGCATTCGCGGGCGAAAAGATGCCCATCCATGTTGTATGATCCGACGTGACCAACCCGAAAAGCAGCGGCTCTGTATTGGTGAACACCGTGAACGCGGGGGACAGGATGAACAGCACCAGCAATATCCGCGCCAGCAGGTTTTGCGGCACGACCGCCACGCGTTCGCGCACCAGCGCCAGACAGACCACGAAGGCCGTGACATTGGGGATCAGCACCTTGTCCAAATCGGGCAGCAGCGGCAGGCCGATCTGGGTAATCTGGGGCAAAGCCATGTAGCCGCCCAGAATGGACCAGATAAAGGCCCGCTCTACCGGCATACGCTTGAACATGACAAGAATGACCAAAGGCCATGTCAGCAGCGCGAGATATGCGACAGCGTTGCCCATGCCACCCCTCAGCCGCTCATGCGCATCATGACCAGTGCCAGCGCGGTCAGCACCACAAGCGCCCCACCTGCGGCCCAGCCAATGCTGCGCCGCCGCCGTTCTGCGGGTAGTTCAATCTTTGGGATGACCAGCGCGGGCTGCATTCCCAGTTCACGTTCGACCTGTGCGGCGCTGCGTAGGGCGGGGTTCAGCCAGTCCATGGCGTAGGATAGCATCAGCCCAAGGAACAGGCCCGCCGCCAGCCCCATTACAACAATAGAAGCGCGCGACCGTGACGACGGGTAATCCGCCGGAAGCGCCGGTTCCAGTAGCCGGAAGCGTTCGAAATTCTGCTCGTCATCCAGTTGCTCGCCCAGCGATGCGTTCAGCCGCCGTTCGGCGATTTCGTTGGCCTGTTCGCGCAACTGGAATTCGCGGCGCTCAAGGGCTTCCAATTCGAACGCGACCTGCGGCGCGGCGCGGGCAAGGCGCTCCAGTTCGGCAGATTGTTGGCGCAGCTGGTCCTGCTCTCGCTGCGCGCCAGCCAGTTCGTCTTGCGCGGCATTCAGGCGGCGTTGCTCGGTGGCGCGCAACCGGCTTTGGCCCTGTAGCGTGGCGATCTCGCTCCCCAGCGCCGCGATTTCGCGGTTGGTGCGCAACAGGTCATCGCGGATCGAGATTTGTTCATCGCGACGATCTTCCATCGCTTCTGGCAGCAATTCGAAATTCTCGGATTTGAAGGCGACAATTTCGGCCGCGACCGCTTCAATTTCTTGCCGGATGCGGTCTTCCTGGCGGGCGAAAAAATCGATCGCCTCGCGCACGTTGCCAGCTACGGCAGAGGCGTTTTCCCGCACGATGGCATCGGCAAGCTCATTGGCCAGATCGGCGGCCACGCGCGGGTCGCCCGCTTCGGTCATGACCCGCACAAGCGACACGATGGCATCGGTGGCAAAAGCTTCGGTCACGCTGACCGTCAGGGTGCGCGAGCGGTTCTCGCTGGTCACATCGGTGCCAAGGGCGGCGCGCTCGCGGATAGCGGCGACCACTTCGAAACGGATCGATTCGCGCATAGCCAGCACGCGCTCTTGCGCGGTCAGGCCGGGGAGCATGTTGTATTGGTCCGCCAAGGCCAGCAGGTTGTCGCGCGACATCAGCCGCTGCTCGACAGAGGCTAGACGCCGCGCCGCGCTGGAAGGCACCGCCTGCGCTGTCACGTCGCTGCTGACGCTTGGCCCTTCAACCTGAATCACGGCCTGACTTTGATAGCTGTGCTCGGTGCTCAGCGCGAACAGGATCGCGCCAACCGTGGCAATAAAGGCCGTGGCCGCGACCAGCGCCGCGCGCCGCCGCAGGAAATCGAAAAACTCGTCAAGTGTCTGAATCGGACCCATCAGCGGCCCCCTGTTCTAACCGCGTCTGGCGTTGTTTCGCGCCGCGCTTGTGTTCTGGTTCAGGATCACGCCAAGGAAATCGGATTTTTCGGCTAACAAACGTTCGCATTGTGTAATTTCGGCGGCGGTGGTGGTGTTGCTGTCGGCCACCAGAAGCGTGGCCCCCATCTGCGGCAGAATGGCCATGGCGGCATCCCCCTCCAGAAGTGGCGGCAGATCGCAGATCACAAGCTGTGGTGCATATTCGCTTGTCAGCTCTTCCAGCATCTCTGTCAGGTCTTGGGCAGAGATGGACCGCGCCAGCAATTCCGGGCTGTCGCCCATGGCACCAAGGCCGACCGCGACCCGGCTGGTGATTTTGACAAGATGATCCTGCGGGCTGGCCGCGCCAGACAAAAGCGCCTCTATCGGGCCGGGGCTTTGCAGCTCGAAAAAGCGGTGCAATGCGGGTGCGCCAAGGTTCAGATCCAGCGCAAGCACGCGTTCTTCGTTGCGCCGCGCGAAGCTGGCCAACAGCCCCGCAGCGATGAAACTGGTGCCACAGCCAGAATGGGGCGCGGTGATGGCCAAGGTCCGCAAGCGCCGCTCGGCAAATGTCTGGGCAAGCTGGGTGCGCAGCACATCAAACAGCGCCACGATGTCGGGCGCGCGCGCCTGCTTGTTGAACTGCGTAATGCCCGCGTTTGGCGCGGGGTCGCGGGTGAAGGGTTTCAGGCGCGCCCATTCGGCCTCTATCTGGGCCAGACGCTGCGGCGACAGCGCGCGCGCACCATCGCGGCGCAGCTCGCGATGCCCGGACAAGGCAAGACTGCGCGCCGCAGAACCGCCCCCGCCGCCCGCGCGCTTCGGACCGGGGTCGGGTGCTGCCCCCATAAGCTTCTCTAGCCGTGTCGTGTCCACCATACCGGGCGCGCCTCGTTACATGTTCGTCCGGAGCATTGTTTCCGTTTCGAACTTATTAACAGCTATTCAAGCGGTTTGGCGACGATATTACGGCGAAAGCAAGGCATGACCCCGTCATGTTCTGCCCGGCTGCACGCGTTCAGGCGTTTTGGGGGGACTCTTGCGCCGTTCCCTTGGCTGTTTGCAGCGCGGCGCTTAGCACATCGCGCGATCCGATGTGATTGGCCAGAATCAACACCAGCCGGGCGGTCAGCGCGTCGCTCTCCGCCTTGGTCAGCCCGTCATGCACGGCCATCAGGTCGGCATAGAACCCGTCCGGGTCACTCAGGTTGCGGGTCAAGATCAGGTCAGGCATCGGCCATCTCCATCTGGGACAAAGCACGCGCCAGCGCGGCAGTCAGCGGCATGGTTTCGGGCGCGCGCCAGCGGGCGGCGATATGCTGGTCAGGGCGCAGCAAGTAGGCTGCGCGCGGCGCATCGCCAAGGTAGCGCTGCGCAAGGACCGGCGCTTGCGCAGGGTCAATGTGCAGCACCCGCAGCGGCACGGGCGTTTGCGGCAGGTCCGGCGGTGCGGCCCCATTCACCCATAGCAAGCAAAACGCGCCGCCGGTCTGGTCCAGCAACCAGCCATCCGGCAGCGGCGCGTCCGGCATGGGCGCGCCGGGGCGCGTGGCGTCGGGCAGGTCTTCGGTATCGGGGCTTGTCAGCCAGCTATCGTCATAGGCGCTGGGCATGGACAGCCGCCCCGAATTGACCAGCGGGCGCGCGAATTCATGCCGTCCGGCCAAGGCCAGCACGGCATCACGAAACAGGCGGCTGGTGTCGGATTTGGGCGTGATGAATTCGGTCGCGCGGGTGGAATGGAGGATATTCTCATCGGCTGCATAAACGCGTTCGAAATCGTAACTGTCGAGCAGCGATTCTGGCGCTTGGCCCTGCACCACGGCGGCCAGCTTCCATGCCAGATTGTCGGCGTCCTGAATGCCCGAATTCGCCCCGCGCGCGCCGAACGGACTGACCTGATGCGCCGAATCGCCGGCAAAGATCACCCGCCCATGGCGGAATTTTTCCATCCGGCGGCATTGGAAGGTGTAGATTGACACCCATTCAAGGCCGAATTCCACATCCGGCCCCAGCATGGCTTTCAGGCGCGGGATAACCCGTTCGGGGCGTTTCTCGGTTTCGCGGTCAATGTCCCACCCCAGTTGCAGGTCAATGCGCCAGACATTGTCGGGCTGGCGGTGCAGCAGCGCCGATTGCCCGCGGTTGAAGGGCGGGTCAAACCAGAACCAGCGTTCGGTCGGAAAATCGGCCTGCATGACCACATCGGCAATCAGGAAGTTATCCTCGAACACGCGGCCGACGAAATCCAGCCCCATCATCCGCCGCGTGGGCGAATTGGCCCCGTCGCAGGCGATCAGCCAATCTGCGTGCAGCTCATAGTCGCCCTCTGGCGTGGCCACGTTCAGACGCACATGGTCGTCATGGGTGCCAATGGTGTCGACCCGGTTGCGCCCGCGAATTTCCAGCGGTTTGCCTTGGGCCATCAGCGCTTGCGCGCGCTGAACCATGATATGTTCCACATGATACTGTTGCAGGTTCACAAAAGCGGGGTGTTTGTGGCCCTCTTCCTCTAGCAGGTTGAAGCCGTAAACCTCGCCCTCACCGTTGAACACGCGGCCTGTGTTCCATGTCACGCCCAGTTCGGTCGCGCGCCCGCAGCCCAGCCGGTCCAGAATTTCCAGCGTCCGCTTGGCAAAGCAGATCGCGCGCGACCCGAAGCTGACGCGGTCATTGTCATCCAGCACCACGACCGGCACATCGCGCTGCGCAAGGTCAATCGCCGCCGCCAAGCCCACCGGTCCCGCACCGACAATCACGACCGGGTGGCGCGCTGGCATGTCCTGATCGCGGTCCTGATCGGCATGGCGGGCATAGGGGTAAAGGGGCACATCAAAAATCTTGCTCATCTGTTCGTTCCTTCGCGCCAAAGCTTTTGGCCCGACCAAAACGCCGCGCCACCAAAGAACAGGCCCACGTCCGCGCGCACCTTGCCCCAAGCAAACCCTGTCATGCGGCGGGGTGCGATGATCCAGATCAAGGCACCAAGCCAAGGAAGCGACACGCCCAGCCGAAGCCCGGTTTCTATGCGGTCAGGGCCAAGGCTCATCCTTGCAGGTCTTGCCACATCTGCAAGTCACGTTCCGCTGTCCAGATGCGCGGGGTGGCTATGCCGCGCGCTTCGTCATAGGCGCGGGCCACGTTAAAGGGCAGGCAATGCTCGTAAATCGCGTAATCGGCAAATTTCGGGTCGCATGCGGCGCGCACGGCGTCCCACGCGTCTTTCAGGCTGCCGCCGCGCGCGGCCACACGGGCTGCCGGACGATAGGTGGATTGCACGAAATCGCGCGTGTTTTCGATGGCTTGGTTGACCATGTCACTGCCCATCAGCGCGTCACCCCGCCCCGGTGCAATGGCATCGACCTGGTAAGACTTGATCGCGTCCAGCGTATTGCCCCAATCGGCAAAATGCCCATCGCCGCAATAGCAGGCGGAATGATATTCGACGATATCGCCGGTGAACATGACGTTCTCATCGGGCACATGGATGACAATATCGCCCGCCGTATGCGCGCGGCCCAGTTGCATCAGGTCCACCCGGCGATTGCCAAGGAAAACCGACATGCGGCCCGTGAAACTGGTGGTGGGCCATGTCAGGCCGGGGATGCTGTCATGCCCTTGAAACAGGCGCGGGAAGCGCTGGAACTCGCTGTTCCAATCTTCCTGCCCGCGCTCTGCCACCATACCGCGCGCGGCATCCGACATCAGGATCTGCCCCGCGCCATAGGCCGAGGCGCCCAGCACCCGCACCGCGTGGTAATGCGTCAGCGCCAGATGGGTGATCGGTTTGTCGGTGACTTGGCGAATGCAGTCGATCACCTTTTGCGCCAGGCGCGGCGTGGCTTGTGCTTCCACCACCATGACGCTGTCATCCCCGATGATGACGCCCGAATTCGGGTCGCCCTCGGCGGTAAAGGCATAAAGATCGCGCCCCACTTCGGTAAAGCTGATCTGTTTTTCGGTCATGTCGCCTTGCGAGGCAAAGGCTTTGGCCATGGGGTTCGTCCTTCTAGTGTGGTGCCTGTGGCTGATAAGCGCCTGTGGCGCGGGTATTCTGGGGCAAGATGAAATCAGGGCGCATAAGGATTTGGATGTGCGGGCAGGACGGTGCCGGCGCAGGCACCAAAGCCGATGCGGTGGTCGGGGGCGATGGCCGCACCGTGGAAGGTGATCGTATCACCATCATGCAAAAAGGCGCGCGGGGTGCCGTTGACAGTGACAGGGGTTTGCCCGCCCCAGGATAGTTCCAGCATGGACCCCCGACTGTCGGGTGTGGGGCCAGAGATGGTGCCGGAGCCCAGCAGATCACCCACCCGCATGGGGCAGCCGCTTGTGGTGTGATGCGCCAGTTGCTGCGCGGGGGAATAGTAAAGCTCGCGCGTGTTGGTGCTGGCGATGGTCTGGGGCGTGCCGTGTTCGGGTGTCAGCGTGACCGACAGCGCGATATCGTGGAAATCGTGGCCCGCATCGGCCAGATGCGGCAGCAGCGGAGTTTCACGCGCTGGTGGGGGCGCGCGGAACGGGTCGAGCGCTGTGCGCATGACAATCCACGGGCTGATCGTGGTGGCGGTGGCCTTGGACTGAAACGGTCCAAGCGGCTGGTATTCCCACGCCTGAATATCACGCGCGGACCAGTCGTTCAGCAGCACATAGCCGAAGATCATGTCTTGCGCTTGCGCTACGGTGACAGGGCCGGTCGAGGACTGCCCGACGATCGCGCCCAGCTCCAGTTCGAAATCGAACCGGGCCGAGGGCGCGAAGCGCGGCGCGCTCTCATCCGGGCCTTTGACCTGCCCCCAAGGGCGGCGGATGGGCGTGCCCGACACAACGACCGAAGACGCCCGCCCGTTATACCCGATGGGAATGTGCAGCCAGTTTGCCGGCAGTGCGTTGTCCGCCCCGCGAAACATGGTGCCGACATTGGTGGCATGGTGGCGGCCTGCGTAGAAATCGGTGAACTCCGTTACAGTGAAGGGCATTTGCAGCGTTGCCCCCGCCATCGGGTGCAGATGGGGAGCAACCCGGTCGCGCTTTGATGCAGCCTGCCGCAACAGGTCGGTCATTTGGTCGCGGAACGCGGCCCATATGGCGGGACCAGCGGCCATCAAGGCGTTCCATGACGGGTGGGCCAGCAGGGGCGCGCCAAGGTCCAGCAGCCCGGCACCCTCTAAACCGGTCGCATCTGCGATCCGGTCGCCGATGGCCACGCCGCAGCGGGGGCCATTCCCGGCATCGAACACCCCCAGCGCAAGGTTGTTCAGCGGAAAATCGCAGTCCGGTGCATTGGCGCTTTCGACCCAGCTTGGCAGCAATCCCATCGCGCGCCCCCTAGAATTCGACCGTCAGCCCGTCATGGGCCAGTGTGAAGGGGCCATCCCAATGCCCGGAAATGGCGGCCTGCCAATCGGTCAAGCCGAAAGCCGGGTCATCGGCGGGGATGATGTGGTAAAAGACCAGATGCCCGACGCCCGCTTGCGTCGCGATCTGCGCGGCTTGGTCGGCGGTGGAATGGCTGCCTGTCAGGTGCGCGCGCAGCTTGTCGCCCATGCCTGTCTTGGCGATGATCGCTTCAATTCCTTGCGGCAACATGGCTTCGTGCAGCAGCACATCGGCGCCCTGCGCCAGATCGGCCAGCGGCGGGAAATAGGCGGTGTCGGCAGACAGGCACAGCGATTTGCCGTCTGCGTCAAGGCGCAGGGCGAAGCAATCGGTAACTGGCGGGTGCGGCACGCGCAGGGCACGGGCATGAACCGGGCCGAGGGTGAATGCGCCTTCGTCCAGTACATGCAGGCGGACCAGATCGTCCAGCGGCGGGCGGCCTTCATCGGTCACGCGCAAGTCGCAGTCAAACGCCATCGACGCCATGAACCCGTCCCAATAGGCGCGCAGCCCCGGCGGCCCCCAGATATGCAGCGGCGTTCTCAGCCCCGTGGTCCATGCCGTGTGCACAAGCGGGCCAAGTTCCAGAACATGGTCGGAATGCAGATGCGTGATGACAATCTGCGACAGGCCGCGCAAATCGACCCCTGCCTGCACCAGCCCGCGTGTCACGCCCAGCCCGCAATCAACTACGATCTGCGCGCCGCCCATCTGAACCAGCAAGGATGTGGGCATAGCCCCGTCCTTGCGCAGGGCGGGGCCACCCTTGGCCCCAAGGATGGTGACGCTTGCCATGGCTTACTTGCGCCCCGGCGTGCCGTCGAATTTCTTGTCCAGACTGTTCCAGCAGTCGATATAATCGTCCTGCAGCGGCGCTTCGGTGGCGGCGAACCGCGTCAGGTGTTGCGGGAAGCGGGTTTCGAACATGAAGGACATGGTGTTGTCCAGCTTGTCGGGGCCGAGGTTCGCGTTCGATGCTTTCTCGAACGCGTCGCGGTCGGGGCCATGCGGCAGCATCATGTTATGCAGGCTCATCCCGCCGGGCACGAACCCTTGGGGTTTCGCATCATACTGGCCATAAATATTGCCCATCAATTCCGACATGATGTTTTTATGATACCAAGGCGGGCGGAAGGTGTTTTCGGCCACCATCCAACGCTCGCGGAACAGCACGAAGTCGATATTCGCGGTGCCCGGCACGCCTGAAGGCGCGGTCAGCACGGTAAAGATGGATGGGTCCGGGTGGTCGAACAGAATGGCACCCACCGGGCAATAGGTGCGCAGGTCATACTTGTAGGGCGCGTAATTGCCATGCCATGCAACCACATCCAGTGGGCTTTGCGCGATCTGGGTTTCGTGGAATTGGCCGCACCATTTAATGGTCAGGGTGGACGGCGCTTCGCGATCCTCGAACGCCGCAACGGGCGCTTTGAAATCGCGCGGGTTGGCCATGCAATTGGCGCCGATGGGGCCGCGCCCCGGCATCTCGAATTTTTGGCCGTAATTCTCGCAGACGAAGCCACGGCAGGGGCCATCCAGCACCTCTACCCGATAGACCAAGCCGCGCGGGATGATGGCGATCTCCTTGGGTTCTATGTCGATGATCCCAAGCTCTGTGCAAAAACGCAAACGCCCTTCCTGCGGCACCACCAGCAATTCGCTGTCTGCCGAATAGAAATAGGCATCCACCATCGATTCGGTCACAAGGTAGACATGGCTTGCCATGCCCACCTGCGTGTTCACATCGCCCGCCGTGGTCATGGTGCGCATACCTGTCAGCCATGTCAGCCTTTGGTCGGCATGTGGCACCGGGTTCCAGCGGTATTGGCCCAGCGAAATGACATCCGGGTCCACGCAAGGCGCGGATTTCCAATAGGGCAGGTCGATCTTGGTGTAGCGCGCCGAATGCTTCACGCTTGGCCGAATGCGGTAAGTCCATGTGCGTTCGGGCGGGTTGGCCGTGAAGGCCGTGCCCGACAGTTGTTCACCATACAGGCCATAGTCGCATTTCTGCGGGCTGTTCATGCCTTGGGGCAGGGCGCCGGGCAGGGCCTCTGTCTCGAAATCGTTGCCCCAGCCGGGCATGTAGCCTTCGTGCGGGCCAGTGTGCGACGGCGCGCGGACCATTCCTTGCGGCAGATCGTGACGGGTCATGGCAGCCCTCCCTTGCTTGCCCCTGTTATTTGTTGCAAATGCAACTATGTCAAGGCTATCGTGCAACGGCAATACACCTTATAGGTCCGACCATGCGTGACACGCCCCGCCCCGAATTCGACCTTGATGCCTTCATGCCCTATCTGCTGAACCAAGCGGCAGAGCATGTCAGCCTTGGCTTTGCCGCCACCTACAAGGCGGAATATGGCCTGACGCGCACGCAATGGCGGGTCATGGCCAATCTGGGCCGCTTCGGCGCTATGAGCGCGGTCGAGATTTGCCGCATCAGCCATATCGAGAAAACCCGTGTCTCGCGCGCCGTGGCGCAACTGGAAGGGGCGGGCTACCTGACCCGCGCCCGCGCCGCCGATGACCGCCGCCGCGAGGATCTGGCCCTGACAGACGCGGGCCGCGCTGTGTTCGTGGCTTTGGGCGCGCGTGGTGTGGCCTATCAGGCCGCGATGGTCGAGCGTATCGGGCCAGAGCGCTTTGCCGCGCTGGAAGACGGCTTGCGCGCCCTGATCGCGGCTTATGGCGCGCCTGCGGGTGATTGACCGAGGCCCCGCGGCACAGGCATAAGCGCGCCCATGCGCCTGCCGATTGACGATATCCTGCCCGACCTGAAAACCGCCTTGGCCGCCCATGGCCGTGCGGTGCTGCAAGCGCCCCCCGGCGCGGGCAAAACAACCCGCGTGCCGCTTGCGCTGTTGGACCAGATTGCGGGCCGGATTGTCATGCTGGAACCGCGCCGCATTGCTGCGCGCGCGGCCGCCGAACAAATGGCGCGGTTGCTGGGTGAAGACGTGGGCGCAACGGTAGGCTACCGTATTCGCGGCGAGGCGGTGGTGTCCAAAGCGACGCGAATAGAGGTCGTGACCGAAGGCATTCTGACGCGGATGCTGCAATCGGACCCGGAATTGACCGGCGTGGGCGCGGTGATCTTTGACGAATTTCACGAACGGTCGTTGAACGCCGATCTGGGTTTGGCTCTGACCTACGAAGTGCGCAGCGCGCTGCGCCCCGATCTGGTGTTGCTGGTCATGTCTGCCACGCTGGATGCCGACCCGGTCGCGGCACTGCTGGATGATGCGCCCATTCTGACCGCCCAAGGCCGCGCTTTCCCGGTCGAAACCCGCTGGCTGGACCGGCCCCGCCGCAAGGAGGAGCGGTTTGAGAATGCCGCCGCTGCGTTGGTTCTGGATGCGGCCGCGCAGACCGAAGGCGCGATCCTGGTCTTTCTGCCGGGGGAAGGGGAAATCCGCCGTGTGGCGTCGCTGCTTGAGGGTCGCGTGCCCGGCGGTGCAATCCGCCCGCTTTATGGTGCGCTGCCCATGGCGGCCCAACGCGCGGCGATTGCGCCCGACGCGACCGCGCGCAAGATCGTGCTGGCAACTTCCATTGCCGAAACCTCGCTGACGATTGAAGATGTCCGCGTGGTGGTCGATTGCGGGCTGGCGCGGCGCGCGCGGTTCGACCCCGGCACGGGCATGTCGCGGCTTGTTACCGAGCGCGTGACACGGGCAGAGGCCACACAGCGCGCGGGCCGCGCCGGTCGCGTGGCAGAAGGTGTGTGTTTCCGCATGTGGGCGCGGGCTGAAGAAGGCGCACTCGCCGCCTTCGCCCCGCCAGAGATTGCGCGCGCCGACCTTGCCGGGCTGGCGCTGGAACTGGCCGCGTGGGGTGGGGACGATCTGCGCTTTCTGACCCCGCCTCCCGACGCCGCGCTGGCAGAGGCGCGCGCGCTTCTGGCCGATCTGGGCGCGCTGGACGGGGCGGGGCGCATTACCGCGCATGGCCGGGCGATGGTGGCTTTGCCGCTGCACCCGCGATTGGCGCATATGGTGCTGCATGCAGGGCAGGGGGCAGCCCCCATGGCCGCGCTTTTGTCCGAAGGCGATGTGCTGCGCGCGGCGCCGGTGGACCTGTCCTTGCGGTTGGACGCGCTGCGCGATGCCAAGGCACTTCAGGCGCGCCACCCCTATGACCTGCACCGCCCCACACTAGAGCGCGCGCGCGACACGCTGCGCCGGATCAAGCGGCAAGGTGTCGGTAGCGCGGGGCTTAGTCCGGCCGAAATAGCGGCGCTCGCCTACCCAGACCGCATCGGGCTGCGGCGCAAGGGCGACGCTCCGCGCTACGTCCTGTCGGGCGGCAAGGGCGCAGTCCTGCCCGAAGGCGACCCGCTGGCGCAGGCCCGCCTGCTGGTCGTGACCGATACCGATGGCGACCCGCGCGAGGCGCGCATTCGCCAAGCGATTACGATAGCGGAAAGCGATCTGCGCGGCCTCTATGGCGCGCGCTTTCGCTGGGACCGTAGCTGCCACTGGTCGAAACGCGAGCGAAAGATCGTTGCGCGCGAATGCGAATGTTTCGGTGCCTTGGTGCTGCATGAACGCCATTGGCGCGACCCGGATGATGCCATGCTGATTGCAGCCGCTTGCGATGGACTGCGCGATCTGGGGCTGCCAATGTCCGATGCCGCGCGCCGGTTTCTTGCACGGGTGGCGCTGCTGCGGGCGCAAGGGGCCGAGCTGCCCGACATGTCGGAGAACGCCTTGTTGGACGGGTTGGAAGACTGGCTTGGTCCGTATCTGTCCCACGCGCGCAGCGCCGAAGACCTGCGCGCGCTGGACCTGCTGCCAGCCCTGCGCGCCCGGCTGGACTGGGCGCAGTCGCAGATGTTGGATGAGCAAGCCCCGGCGCATTTCGTCAGCCCCTTGGGCAACCGCGTGCCGATTGACTATTCGGGTGATGCGCCCGAGGTGCAGTTGCGCTTGCAGGAACTGTTCGGGCAGGCCACGCACCCGACCATCGGGCCGGGGCGGGTGCCCTTGCGGTTGGTTCTGTTGTCGCCCGCTCGTCGCCCGGTGCAGGTGACAACCGACCTGCCCGGCTTCTGGGCCAACAGCTATGCCGATGTGCGCAAGGATATGCGCGGCCAATACCCCAAGCACCCTTGGCCCGAAAACCCGGTGCAGGCCGATCCCACTTTGCGCGCAAAGCCGCGCAAGGGCTGAATGCGCGCCCTTCGTTGTCTTGGCAAGATGAACTTAGGGGTTTGGAAGGCGAATATGTGCCGTAACCGGACCGTCCGGGGCAATGCGGGCGATGGCGCTTTGCAGCGGTTCATAGGCGACCGACATGCTATGTGCGTTCGCGTGCAGAATCGTATCGCGGTCCATTACCCAAGCCACATGCCCGCGCCAGAACAGCAAATCGCCGCGCTGGGCCGGTGTGTCGGGCGGCAGGGCATGCAGCGCAAAGGCGCGTTCTTGCAAATCGCTATCGGCCGGGCAGGGGCGGTTGCAGGCGTGCAGCGCCACCTGCACCAACCCGGAACAGTCGATCCCTGCATGGCTGTTGCCGCCCCATAGGTAAGGGGTGCCGCGCAAGCGTTCGGCCACCGCGACAGGGTCGGTTTCGGGCCGATCGCAAGGCACGGCGTGCTGGGCAGGCACGAAATGCCCGCAATCGGTTTGCAGGAACGCCGCCTGCGCGCCGGTAATGACCAGTCGCGCGTTCAGCGATAGCGCGGCCTGTTCCGGGCTTTTCAGATCGGGCGCGGTGTAAAGATGGCTGGCCCCCGCGCTGATGCGATGCGTGGGCGTTTGCGCCGGGCCAAGCGCATCGGCCCGGACCCAGCCGCAATAGCCATCCCAAAGGATATAGGCCATGTCCTGCGCTTGCTCTATGACGGTGACCTGCGCGCCGCGCAACACTTGGCGGTCGCGCGGGCCATGCGGGTGGCGTAGCAGGTTGGCCAGCGGGGCGACAATGCTGGCGGGCCTGCCGGGCGTGAAGGCGGGCGCGTCGATCTGGCCGCGCAGGCTGTCATGCGCAATGCGGCCCGAAAACGGGGTCAGGCGCGGATCGCTCACAGACCCAGCACATCGGGCAGCGCGGCAAATAGCGCGCGCGCCCCTTGGGCCGCGCCGCCCTTGGGCCGGCCGGGGGCCGGTTTGGGCTGGTAGCCGTAAATGTCGAAATGCGCAAAGCGTGTGCCGTCTGTGACAAAGCGCTCAAGAAACAGTGCCGCCGTGATCGACCCGGCCATGCCACCGCTGGGCGCATTGTCCAGATCGGCGATGCCCGGTTCGATCATGGTCTGATAGCCGGGGTAGAGCGGCATTTGCCAAAGCGGGTCGCGCATCCGGGCGCTGGCGGCCATGAGCCTTTGGGCAAAGCCGTCGTCATGCGTGTAAAACGGCGCGATGTCGGGACCAAGGGCAACACGCGCGGCCCCGGTCAGCGTGGCCATGCAGATCAGGGCATCGGGCTGTTCTTCGCAGGCAAGCGCCAGCGCGTCGGCCAGCACAAGGCGGCCTTCGGCGTCGGTGTTGTTCACCTCTATCGTCAGCCCCTTGCGCGAGGTCAGCACGTCACCCGGCCGCATGGCGCTGCCGGACACCGCGTTTTCCACCGCCGGGATCAGCACGCGCAACTGCACGGGCCAGCCTGTTGCCATGATCATCTGTGCCAGACCCAGCACCGTGGCTGCCCCGCCCATGTCCTTTTTCATCAGGCCCATAGATGCACCGGGTTTCAGGTTCAGCCCGCCCGTGTCAAAGCAGACGCCTTTGCCGACAAGTGTCAGCTTCGGCCCGGTTTGGCCCCAGCGCATGTCCAGCAGGCGCGGCGCGCGGTCCGACGCGCGCCCGACCGCATGAATCAGCGGCAGGTTCTGATACAGAAGATCATCGCCATAGGTGACGGACATGTCGGCCCCGAAACGGGTGGCCAGCGCCATGGCCGCGCTTTCCAGCTCTTCCGGGCCAAGGGCCGCAGCGGGGGTGTTGATAAGATCGCGCGTGAAGACCTCGGCGGCGGCAAGGATCTGAAGCTGCGCGGTGTCCGCCCCGTCAGGCACCACGAGTTCGGCTATGTCGGGGCGCGGGCTGGGCGCTCCGGCGCGGAAACTATAGCCTGCCAGTAGCCAGCCCAGACATTCTTCGGCCAGCGCATCGGGGGCTAGCGCATGGTGCAGCTTGTAGCGTGCGGCGGGGAGGGCGCGGCGGCAGCCCCCCAGCAAAAAGCGGTCCCGCTGGCGGTCGCGGGCCGTGCCATGGCCGATCACGGCACTGACCAAGCCCCCATCCGGGTCGGGAACCAACGCGATATCGCCCAGTTTTGCAGCAAACCCGGTTGCACCGATCCAGGTGCGCACCCGGCGCGATTGGGTTTCCAGCCAGCTTTCGAAATTTTCCACGGCAACAAGGTGCAATTCCTTGGTGCCATGACCATCAGGGGCAAAGCTGTAGGGCGAAGCGGCGGTCATCCAGATATGTCCTTCCATGCGTTTGAAGGGACACTAGACCAGCCAGCTCTGAATTTGCAGCGCTTTTTCGTTGTCTTGGGCCGTGGCTACATGCGCAGTTGCGGCAAGTCCCATAGCATGACAAGCGACCGGTCGCCGATGCGCTTTACGCGCTCCCACAGCGCCGGAAGGGCCATGCGGTTGTCCGCCGCCAAGGCCTGCACCACCGCGCCCAAAGACTGCGCCAGCGTGATTAGCCCGGTATCCTTTGCCAATGCCGCCAAAGTGCGCAGCCTGTCGGCGTCCAAGGCGCTTGCCTTTTCCAGCGCCGTGGCGTCAAGCGAGGTGATCCCATCGGTAAGTTCGACAACGCGCCGCATGAGAATATCTTCCGCAATGACAGCGCCATGTGTGCGAAACAGAGCGCTGATAGCCGCGCTATCCACGCTGATACTGTCCGAGGGTTTGAGGCGGGTAATCGCTAACATGGGCATGTCCAGCATTATAGAAGAACGGCTGCAATATCGCAGCATTTGTTTAAGAAGCGGTTTAAGCTGGCCCGGTCTTCTTTTAAAATTAAAATCGAGTTCCTACGTTATGCCATCATTGCAGCGAAAATAAGGCAATTCGCACTGGATATTGCATCAGCTTGACATGTGCCTGCGCGTCTGGGTCGTCTTGACAAAGCTTTGCAACAGGCAGACAGCCGCCGCGAAACCTAGGATAGCGCCATGCCTACGAATACAGCCCCCGGTTTGGGTGAAGAATTGCGCCCGATGAGCCTGACCGCGCTGGGCCGCGGATACGGGCTGCACGACCTGCGCGCCGATGCGCTGGCCGGGCTGACCGTGGCAATTGTCGCGCTGCCATTGTCCATGGCCATCGCCATAGCCTCTGGCGTCGGGCCGGAACGTGGGCTGTATACGGCCATTGTCGGCGGCTTTCTGGTGTCGCTGATGGGCGGGTCGCGCTACCAGATCGGTGGGCCTGCCGGCGCGTTCATCGTGCTGGTGGCCGGCGCGGTCCTACAGATCGGGGTCGAGGGGTTGATCCTTGCCACCTTCCTGTCGGGCCTGATGCTGATGCTGGTCGGTTTGCTGCGGCTGGGCGATTACATCAAGTTCATTCCGTTTCCGGTAACGGTCGGGTTTACATCGGGCATCGCGATCATCATCGCGGCCAGCCAGATCGCGGATTTCTTCGGGCTGCGGCTGGAACAGGCCGCGCCACCCGAATTTCTGCACAAGCTGGCGGCGCTTTGGCAAGCGCGTGGCACGGTGGATGTAACAACAACCTTGGTCGCGCTGACCACGGTTGCGGTTATCCTAGGCCTGCGCCGTTATCGGCCCGGTTGGCCGGGCATGTTGATCGCCATCGCGCTGGGCGGGCTGGCGGCTTGGGCGGGTGTACCGGTGGAAACCATCGGCGACCGCTTCGGCGATCTGCCGCGCGCCCTGCCCGCGCCCGCCTTGCCGGGTTTTGCGATGGAGGATGTGCTGGCCGCGTTGCCCTTTGCCGTGGCCTTCACGCTGCTGGGGGCGATCGAATCGCTTCTGTCGGCGGTGGTGGCCGACGGGATGAGCGGGCAGCGCCACCGCTCCAACGCCGAATTGCTGGGGCAAGGCGTGGCCAATATGGGATCGGCGCTGTTCGGCGGCTTTTGCGTGACCGGCACGATTGCCCGCACCGCGACCAATGTGCGCGCGGGTAGCCGGGGGCCGATGTCGGGCATGTTGCACGCGGTTTTCGTGGCGATGGTGCTGCTAGTCGCCGCACCTTTGGCCGTGCATATCCCGCTGGCCGGATTGGCAGGTGTGCTGATCGTGGTGGCGTGGAACATGTTCGAGAAGGAAGAATTCCTTAGCCTGATCCGCGTCAGCCGGGCCGATGCGGCGGTGTTGCTGATTACCTTTCTGCTGGTGGTGTTCCGTGATCTGACCGAAGGTATTATCGCGGGCACGGCGCTGGGTGGCGCGGTGTTCATTCGCCGCATGTCGGAAGCCGCCAAGCTGGAACCCGTCACGCCGCCGGACCTTGCCCCGCGCGAGCAGGCCGATAACGTGGTCGTCTATAGTCTGCGGGGCGCGTATTTCTTTGGCGCGGCCGCCACCATGGGCCGGGTGCTGGACCGTATTTCGGAGAAGCCGCGCGCTTTGGTGCTGGACCTGTCGCGCGTGCCCTTTGTCGATACATCGGGCGCGCAATCCATCGCCGGGCTGGCGCGCAAGCTGGAACGGCAGGGCGGGTGCCTTGCCCTTGTCGGGGCCACGCCAGAGGTGGCCACGGTGCTGCGCAGCCAGTTCGGCCACCATGCCAGCCCGAAATTCTTTGATCGGCTGGAAGATGCGATGGCCGAAAACTGTGCCGACCGTCAGACCTGATCGGGCATGATAGAGGAATGATGTTCGATGATCTTCCAGACCTCGTCGAACAGCAGGTAAACGAAGGTAAACCGGCAGACCAGATCAAACGGCGTGCCGTCGTCGCGGTGCATCGTGAATGTGTAGATGCCGGAATTGATGCCGACCGTCTCAAACACGCGCGAATGCACCTCCATGAAGCGCGCACTTGGGTTGCGCTGCATGATATCGCGGAAATAGCGGCGGATCTGGCCGGGTTCCAGCCGGATCTGGTAGGATGCGGTCGGCAGCAGCACTGCATCGGGCGCGTAAAGGTCAGCGATCCTTGCAGGGTCGCCCGAGGCGAGCGCCGCGCCCCAGTCATCAAGCAAGGCAGCAATCTTTTCTGTCGGCATGTCGATCTGTTCGGCTGGATGTTGTCACACGGCAATCCGCGTATAGCTTGTGTAGCATAGTTTTATTGCGCGGCCAGCCCCATGCCCGATTTGCCTGACATCTCTGACCCGGTCTGCCCCCTATGTGGTCGGCCTATCCCGCCGGGCGTGCCGCAAAGCCTGCACCACCTTGTTCCCAAGCTGCGCGGGGGCAAGGGCGGACCGGTGATCTTGCTGCACCATATCTGCCACAAGGAAATTCACGCCACCTTGTCAGAGACCGAATTGGCCCGCGATTTCAATACGCCAGAGGCCTTGCGCAACCATCCGCGCTTGGCCAAATTCGTGGCTTGGGTTGCCAAGCGCCCGCCAGAGTTCATCTCGCGCGTGCCGGGCGCAAGGCGGCGTCCCGGTAAGAGAATATAAACTTGGCTGGGTTAAATTGTCCCTACGCATTGACGAGTGGGGGCTTGCATGGACGGGACAACAACAGCCGGGCGCGGGCGGCGGCGGGAAAGCCTTGCGGCGCGGCAGGCCCGCGTTGGGATTATCGCCAACCCGCAGATGCCAAAACTTCCACGTCCCATCCCGCGCGAAGTGTGGACCAGATGGCCCGATCTGCGCGCGGCGAAACGCAGGTCGCAAGGCGCAGATGCGGGCGGGCAGGATGGAAGCGATCTTTTGTCGCTGGACGCGTTCGTCCAAAGCGTGCGCCGAAGCGGTCCCGCGCCCAACCGTGCGCCTGCCAACGCGACCACGGCAGAAGACGACGCGCCGCGCAAGCGATCATCGATGTGGCGCGTGCCGCGCCGTCAAAAAACGGCTGCGACACGTCTGGAACCAAAGGGCGCGGACCGCACGCCTGAACTGCAAGACGGTGGCTCTACCGGGGCGTCATGGTTGCTCGTTTTGCTGATGCGGCTTGGAATTGGCGCAACGGCCCTCTTCGCGCTGTTCTACAGTTGGCGTGTTCTCTGGGCCATACCTTAGGCGGTTGCGACCCCGCGCTGGGCGAGTGTGCGTAAACGAACAGCCTTGGCGCGCGTGTCGCGGCTTGCATCTGGCGCGCAACAGACGATCTTCTTGGCAAGGAAGCTGTTTCAAGGGGAACGCCATGTCTATCCGTCCGACCATTGATATCCGCCAAGCTGTGCCGACGCTTGAAGGGGCAGGGGTTCACCTGCATCGCGCCTTCGGCTTTCAGGACCCGACAGAGCTGGACCCGTTCCTGCTGTTCGATGATTTTCGCAATGACATACCTGAACACTACCTGCGCGGCTTCCCATGGCATCCGCACCGGGGGATCGAAACCATCACCTATGTCCTTGCAGGCGAGGTGGACCATGGCGACAGCTTGGGCAATACCGGCACGTTGGGCGCGGGCGACGTGCAATGGATGACCGCTGGTTCCGGCATTCTTCATCAGGAAATGCCGCGCGGGAACGCGCGCGGGCAGATGCACGGTTTCCAGCTATGGGCGAACCTGCCCGGCGCGCTGAAGATGACGGCGCCGCGCTATCAGGATGTGAAATCTGGCGATATCCCCGAAGTGATTGACGATGACGGCACCAAGGTGCGGGTCATCGTGGGTGATTTCTGGGGCAAGCGCGGCCCGGTCGATGGCATTGCCGCCGACCCGCAATATCTGGATATTTCCGTGCCGCCGGGCGTGCGCAAGACCTTCAAGGTTGACACCTATCGCCGCGCCTTCGCCTATGTCTTTGCCGGGTCGGGTGCCTTTGCCGATGCCTCTGCGCCGTCGGGCGTGCTGCTGGAAAAAGAGGTGATGGGCCAAGAGGTCAATATCCGCGACATGTCCGGTGACCGCACGCTGATCCGCTTCGGCACCGGCGATGAGGTGACGGTGCAGGCGGGCGAAAAAGGCGTGCGCTTTTTGCTGATTTCCGGCGCGCCATTGCAGGAACCGGTCGCTTGGCACGGCCCGATCGTGATGAACACGCAAGAAGAAATCCGCCAAGCCATGCGCGATTTGCGCAACGGCACCTTCATCCGGCCTGCGCATTGACGGCACAGGGCGGGGGCACGGCCCCCGCTCCACCGGCATGTTGGGGCAAAGGGGTGTTCGCGGCCACACCCCATGCCTATATCCGGCGCAAGGCAACCAGAGGTGAAGATGAAAGACAGGGCAATCATCCGTGTTTCGGGCGACGACCCGGCAGGATTCTTGCAAGGGTTGGTCAGCAATGACACCCGCAAGCTGGCGCGCGACGGGATCGTCTATGCTGCGTTTCTGACACCGCAAGGCAAGTATCTGGCAGATTTCTTCCTAGTGGCCGACGGGGCCGATGTCTTGGTTGATGTCGCATCCCCCATGGCCGAAGACCTTTTCAAGCGCCTGAACATGTACAAATTGCGCGCCCCTGTCACCTTGGTGCGTGAAGATATGCCGGTCAGCCGTGGCACTGGCCCCGCGCCCGAAGGCGCGCGCCCCGATCCGCGCCACGCGGCGCTGGGTTGGCGTTTATACGGGCAAGCGTTGCCGGAGGATGGCACGGATTGGGCCGCGCTGCGCGTGGCGCATTGCGTGCCCGAAAGCGGGATAGAGTTGATCCCGAATGACAGTTTTATCTTGGAATGCGGGTTCGAACGGTTGAACGGGGTGGATTACCGCAAAGGCTGCTATGTCGGGCAGGAAGTGACCGCGCGGATGCACCACAAGACCGAATTGCGCAAAGGCCTGACCACGGTGCAGATTGACGGACACGCGCCGGTCGGCACAGAGATTGTGGCCGATGGCAAATCCGTGGGCAAATTATTCACCCAAAGCGGCGGGCAGGCGATTGCCTATCTGCGCTTTGGTCGGGCGTCTGGGGCTTTGCAGGCGGGTGATGCCACGATCATTGCCCCAGAGATGAGTGAGAGTGATTGAAACACGCCCCAAGGGCATGATAGCGATAGCAGCGGCAAAGTAACGAAAGGGGCCGCCATGCGACTTGGCCTGACATCGCGTTTCGCCGGTCCGGGGCTTGCGCTTCTGGCCTTCGTGCTGTTTTCCACGCATGATGTGATCGTCAAACTGCTGGGTGGCAGTTACAGCCCGGTACAGATCGTATTTTTCAGCGTGCTGCTGGGTCTGCCCATCGCCATGCTGCTGCTGATGCGCGACCGCACCGATGGCAACCTGTTGCCGCGCTATCCCGGCTGGACGGCGTTGCGCACGGGCGCGGCGGTTCTGACCGGGGTCAGCGTGTTCTACGCGTTTTCCGTGCTGCCCATGGCGCAGACATATGCGATCTTGTTCGCAACACCGCTGCTGATAACCGTGCTTTCGGTGCCCATGCTGGGCGAGCGCGTGGGCTGGCGGCGCAGCGCGGCGGTTCTGGTCGGCCTGTGCGGGGTGCTGGTGGTGTTGCGTCCGGGGACGGCGGGGGCCGAACTGGGGCTGGGTCATCTTGCGGCCCTTCTGGGCGCGCTGGGGGGCGCGATTGCCTCGATCATCGTGCGCAAGATCGGCGCGGAAGAGCGCAACGTCGTTTTGCTGTTATACCCAATGATGGCCAATCTGGCCGTGATGGGTCTGGCGCTTCCCTTTGTTTACCGCCCGATGCCGTTGGCCGATCTTGGCGCGCTTGCGGCCATGGCGGCGCTGGCGCTGGCGGCCAGCTTGGCGGTGATCGCCGCATATAAGCGCGCCCCGGCCTTTCAGGTCGCACCGATGCAATATTCGCAGATGATCTGGGCCATCCTGTTTGGCGCGCTGATCTTTGGCGAGGGGGTGGACCTGTTCACCATCCTTGGTGCCGCGATCATCATCGCCAGCGGCGTGTTCATTGTGGTGCGCGAGGAAACCGCCAATGTGTCCGAGAACCGCCCCGTGCTGGAAACCCGCACCCGCACCGATACCGGCACCTTCCCAAGGGTCAGCGGTTTGCAGACCCTGTCGTCAGAGGCCGCAGACTAACCCGCGCGGCACAAGTGCAACGTGAACTGCCCTCTGCGCTGGTTTGGCGTCGATGGGTTCTGGCCCTATTCTATTTGCAGCGCTAAGAGATGGCCTGCAAGACCAGAAGGATGCCCCATGCCTCATCAGATCCGCCCGCAACCCGGCATCATGGATATCGCCCTGTATCAGGGTGGCACCGCCAAGATCTCCGGGCGCGACGATGCGTTGAAACTGTCATCGAATGAAAACCCGTTCGGGGCCGGCGAATTGGCGCGCGAAGCCTATCGCCGCGCGGGGCATGACCTGCATCGCTACCCCTCGACCGACCATGCCAGCCTGCGTGAAGCACTTGCCGTGCAATACGGGCTAGACGCGGGGCGCATCGTGTGCGGCGTCGGCTCGGACGAGATCATCACCTTCCTGTGCCAGGGCTTTGCCGGGCCGGGGGACGAGGTGCTGTATTCGCAGCACGGCTTCCTGATGTATCCCATCAGCGCCATGGCGGCGGGGGCGACGCCCGTCAAAGCACCCGAACAGGACCGCACCACCGATGTTGATGCGCTGCTGGCCGCCGTGACAGAGCGCACCAAGATAGTCTTCGTTGCCAACCCCAACAACCCGACCGGCACAATGGTGCCGCTATCGGAACTGGAACGGCTGGCCGATGGACTACCGCCGCGGGTTCTGCTGGTGCTGGATGGCGCATATGCCGAATATGTGGATGGCTATGACGGTGGCGCCGCCATGGTCGATGCGCGTGACAACGTGGTCATGACGCGCACCTTTTCCAAGCTGCACGGTCTGGGTGGCTTGCGCATTGGCTGGGGCTATGGCCCGGCGCATGTGATGGATGTGCTCAACCGGTTGCGCGGCCCGTTCAACCTGTCGAACATGCAGCTTGAAGTGGCCGAGGCCGCGCTGGGTGATGCCGCACATATCACGCGCTCGCTGTCGGAAAACGCGCGCCTGCGCGATTGGCTGGCCGACCGGCTGAATGCGGCGGGTGTGGCCACGGACCGCTCTTTCGCCAATTTCGTGCTGGCGCGCTTTGCCAGCGCCGAACAAGCTGCAGCATGCAATGCCGCCTTGTTGGCCGATGGGCTGATCGTGCGGCAAGTTTCCAGCTACGGCCTGCCCGAAGCCCTGCGCATTACCGTGGGCGACGAATCCGCCTGCCGCCGGGTGGCGCATGTCATCGACCGTTTCATGGGGGGGCAGGGATGACGCCGCTCTATCAGCGTGTCGCCTTTGTCGGGCTGGGGCTGATTGCAGGGTCCATGGCGCTGGCCATGCGCCGTGGCGGGTTGGCGGCCGAAACCAGCGGCACCGCGCGGTCTGCCGAAAGCCGCGCAATAGCCGCCGAAATCGGACTGGTTGACCGCGTGACCGAAACCGCCGCCGAAGCTGTGCAGGGCGCGGATTTGGTTGTTCTATGTGTGCCTGTGGGCGCAATGGGTGCCGTGGCGCAGGAAATCGCACCCTATCTGGCCCAAGGCGCGACTGTGACCGATGTTGGGTCTGTCAAACAGGCGGTGGTCGATGTGGTCGGACCGCATATGCCCGACCATGTTCATTTCATCCCCGGCCACCCGCTGGCGGGGACAGAGCATTCCGGCCCGCGCGCGGGTTTTGCCGAACTGTTCGACAATCGCTGGACCATCCTGACCCCACTGGATGGCGCGGACCCTCAAGCGCTGGACCGGCTGACGCAGTTGTGGCAGGGCATGGGCGCGCAGGTCGATCTTATGGACCCGCCCCATCACGACCTTGTTCTGGCCGTGACCAGCCACACCCCGCACCTGATTGCCTATACCATGGTGGGGGTGGCCGACGATTTGCGCCGCGTCACCGATAGCGAGGTCATCAAGTATTCCGCCGCGGGCTTTCGCGATTTCACCCGTATTGCCGCCAGCGACCCGACCATGTGGCGCGACGTGTTCCTGACCAACAAGGATGCGACCTTGGAAATTCTTGGGCGCTTCACAGAAGAGCTGTTCGCCCTGCAACGCGCCATAAGGCGCGGCGATGGTGAGCATCTGCATGCCTATTTCACCCGAACGCGCGCCATCCGTCGCGGTATCATCGACGCGGGTCAGGATACAGACGCCCCCGATTTCGGTCGCACAAAACGATAGGGTTACACCATGCGCAAACCGCTTGCTGGCCTGCTGGTCGCCGTCATTTTGTCGGGTTGTTCAGGGGGCGGCGTGCGCGCGCCGGATGAAGGCAGCAGCGTCGGGCGGTTGATCGGGCGGGTCATTCCCTTCACAGGTGGCATCGCGTCGCGCGGCAGCGGGGCGGCTGGCAACCTGTGCGGCGTCGCGGGCCTGCAAGGTCAAACCATCGCGCCAATTTCATCCTCGACCAACGGCTGTGGCGTGGCAGCCCCCCGTGCAGGTCACGCATGTCGACGGAATCAGCCTCTCACAACCGGCAACGCTGGATTGCGCAACCGCGACGGCACTGCATCGCTGGGTCACACAGGCCATGCGCCCCGCGCTGAGGCGTGACGGCA
>NZ_FBYC01000004.1:2627500-2630000 GCF_001517585.1 Roseibaca calidilacus
GGGCTGCGATCAAGCATGGTTTTGTTTTGTGCTGAGTGCCCGGCAGCTTTGCTGCCACCGCGCAAGGCGCGGCGCGAAGCGTGCGTCGCCGCAGGCGACACTCAAGAACGGGGCCTTAGCTCAGCTGGGAGAGCGCCTGATTTGCATTCAGGAGGTCAGGAGTTCGATCCTCCTAGGCTCCACCATCAAACCCGGCGAGCGCAGCTCGCAAAAACGATCCGGGGGATCGTTTTTAGGGATTGATGCCAAGCAGCCATGCTGCGCGGCAGGGCTTCGCCTCGTCATGGTGGCTCCTAGGATTTATTATGCGCCAATTCGCAAGCGAATTGGCGGGTGGCTCCACCAAGACCCAGCTACGCTTCGCATTGGTGAAGCCCAGGGTTGTTTTATGCGCCAATCGTCAAGTCGATTGGCGGGTGGCTCCACCCGGCACATCGTCGAGATGTTGCAGTTTGAAAGACCAACACGATCATCAAGCACATGGGTCATGTGCTTGATCGTCCTGTTGGACGTTGGCAGCTTCGGCTGCTTTTTACATCGTTTAGAGAGATACACATCAGTGTCATGTTGGCATCTTCGCGTGAGAAGATGCCTGCAGGGTCTTCGGACTTTGCAAGACATGAGACTATTCCAAGTCAAGTACACTAACCAATTGTTCTGGATGCCCCGATCTATGCACGTAGAGACGGGTAGTGCGGTGCCAACGCGCTCAAGTGAGCTGCGCGGTAGCGCATAAAAAATCCAGGGCGGGAAACGTACAATGCTTTTGGTCTTGGGAAGCGTGGGGCGCGGGAACGCAAAAGGCCCGTTGCCCCCTGTCATGTGACGTTGCCTGTGAAAACGGGGAACCGATCTGGCTCTTTCTGGATCAAATCAAGCGCAATAAGGGCGTTTGGTGGATGCCTTGGCAGCAAGAGGCGATGAAGGACGTGATACTCTGCGATAAGCGCAGGCGAGCCGAGAATAGGCTTTGACCCTGCGATCTCCGAATGGGGCAACCCAACTGATTGTTTGTTGTTATTGCTTCGCAATAACATACGCTCCGCGCGGACCCTTGGTCCGTGGCCACCTTTGGGTGGCCGGGCGCGTATGTTGATGCGTGGTGGCTAACAATGAGCATACTCAGTTACTTTTAGGCTGAATACATAGGCTTAAAAGAGCAAACCCGGGGAACTGAAACATCTAAGTACCCGGAGGAAAGGAAATCAATAGAGACTCCGTTAGTAGTGGCGAGCGAACGCGGACCAGCCGAGCCGTGAATGTGGGCAGAACTGTCTGGAAAGGCAGGCCATAGCGGGTGACAGCCCCGTATGCGAAGCATGATCGGACGTATCAAGTAGGGCGGGACACGTGAAATCCTGTTCGAAGATCGGGGGACCACCCCCGAAGGCTAAGTACTCCTTGCTGACCGATAGCGAACCAGTACCGTGAGGGAAAGGTGAAAAGCACCCCGACGAGGGGAGTGAAACAGACCTGAAACCGGACGCCTACAAGCAGTCGGAGGGGACATGATCCCTGACGGCGTACCTTTTGTATAATGGGTCAACGACTTGGTCTATCTAGCAAGCTTAAACCGTTAGGTGTAGGCGCAGCGAAAGCGAGTCTTAAATGGGCGTCGAGTTAGATGGATCAGACCCGAAACCGAGTGATCTAGGCATGGCCAGGTTGAAGGTTGGGTAACACCAACTGGAGGACCGAACCCACATCCGTTGAAAAGGATCGGGATGAGCTGTGCCTAGGGGTGAAAGGCCAATCAAACTCGGAGATAGCTGGTTCTCCGCGAAATCTATTTAGGTAGAGCGTCAGACGAATACCCCGGGGGGTAGAGCACTGGATGGGTAATGGGGCCCCACAGGCTTACTGATCCTAACCAAACTCCGAATACCCGGGAGTACTATCTGGCAGACACACGGCGGGTGCTAACGTCCGTCGTGAAGAGGGAAACAACCCTGACCTACAGCTAAGGCCCCCAATTCATGGCTAAGTGGGAAAGCAGGTGGGACGACCAAAACAACCAGGAGGTTGGCTTAGAAGCAGCCATCCTTTAAAGATAGCGTAACAGCTCACTGGTCTAAATAAGTTGTCCTGCGGCGAAGATGTAACGGGGCTCAAGCCATGAGCCGAAGCTTAGGATGCACGTAAGTGCGTGGTAGCGGAGCGTTCTGTTCTGTACTTCTTGCGTCTTGCATGCCCCAAGGGGTGTGACGGACGCATCAGAAGTCTGCTGTGAAGCCGGCCCGTGAGGGACCGGTGGAGCGTTCAGAAGTGAGAATGTTGACATGAGTAGCGACAAACAGGGTGAGAGACCCTGTCGCCGAAAGTCCAAGGGTTCCTGCTTAAAGCTAATCTGAGCAGGGTAAGCCGGCCCCTAAGGCGAGGCCGAAAGGCGTAGTCGATGGGAACGAGGTTAATATTCCTCGGCCAGTGGGATGTGACGGATCGCGGACGTTGTTCACCCTTATCGGATTGGGTGGGCAGCCAGGCGGTCCCTGGAAATAGC